>NZ_WIWH01000139.1:0-278 GCF_009600035.1 Pseudomonas sp. FSL R10-2964
ATGTGGTGTTGCACCTGTGCGCCTACTTGTTCTTTGTACTTGGGCTCGACTGGTCCCAGTTGGGTGTTGAGCTCAGCAAGCGGCCTTACATTATTGTCGGCAGCTTGGGCGCTCTATGTTCGTTGGCGCTGGCGGTGACCTCCAATCGTTACAGTCAAAGGCGGATGGGGGCTAGCTGGAAGAAGTTGCATCGCTTGGTATACGTGGTTGTAGGGTTGGGTCTTTTGCATATGTTGTGGATTGTGCGTGCAGACCTGAAAGAGTGGTCGATCTATGCC
>NZ_WIWH01000140.1:0-277 GCF_009600035.1 Pseudomonas sp. FSL R10-2964
CAATTGAAGTGGAGCGTAAAAAGATAGAAGCCGATCTCAATATCATCATTGAGAACCGTCTTGCGGAGCTTGGAGACAGCATCGATGCGGCTCGTGCCGAGTATGACGTCAGCAAGCAAGCCCGCATTGCAATACTACTGGAGAACGATGCCGTTCAGCGTTCGCAATTGCAGGACGAACTTGTCGCACTGCGTAAGCAGCTCAGGGCTGGGCGAATGGATCGAATAGCTCAATTAAAGGAGGCAATCGATATTGCTCAGTCGTTGGGGATTCAAAA
>NZ_WIWH01000141.1:0-273 GCF_009600035.1 Pseudomonas sp. FSL R10-2964
GTAGTGACCAGAAGAGGCAGCTCTGAGCAAGGAACTAATCATGTAAGCATAGTGGTGTAGTAAAATGATGATATGCAAGAATAATGTGTGGTATTGCAATAGTTGCTCATATTTGCTCGTCATATTTGGTTCAGCGTTTTGGGTTTCACGAAAGGGGTAAAACGGTTATTATTCTCACTTCTCAGTGTACTGCTGAGGCAGAGTTGGTTTGTTTGTACATAATCACTTACTGCAAGGATAAGATTGTTTAAAGAACAACTTTTATGTATATAT
>NZ_WIWH01000142.1:0-271 GCF_009600035.1 Pseudomonas sp. FSL R10-2964
CCATGCGCCAGTTTGCACGTTTGACCTTGAGCGCCCCGATACCTGAAGACACCACGATCATGAATTTCCGGCACTTACTGGAAAAGCATCAGCTGGCACCTGCAATCCTCGCGGTCATCAATGGTTATTTGCAGGACAAAGGCATGTCTCTACGTCAGGGCACTATCGTCGATGCCACCATTATTCATGCTCCTAGTTCGACTAAAAACGAAGAGGGAAAGCGCGACCCCGAGATGCATCAGACCAAAAAAGGTAACCAGTATTTCTTCGG
>NZ_WIWH01000143.1:0-269 GCF_009600035.1 Pseudomonas sp. FSL R10-2964
TTTCTGGCCTCAGGTTTGGGATCTACAACGCCGTGGAGCGTGATATCGGATACTAGATCAGAGCCCGTGATCTCCCGCCAAGGAGTCACGATTAAAGTCTTTCCGGGGTAGCCTTGCATCTTGGCAGCATGCATATTGAAGTCGCGTGTCACGTACCCGAACTGACAGTCACGGCTATCGTTGACTGTCAGGCGGACCCAATCGCCCCGGTAGAAATCGAAGGGAGTGACCGTCTTGGACTCTACTACCCCTTTGCTGTCTACAAACAG
>NZ_WIWH01000144.1:0-269 GCF_009600035.1 Pseudomonas sp. FSL R10-2964
GTATGAGAATGGTGTGCCGGTGGTTAATCTGGATCCGGCAAAGCGTGTCGAAGATACCTACGACCTGGACGAAGAGAGCGGCCAGTTTTCACCGACGTTCGGTCTTGCGATCAAGCCGGGTGTGGACTGGCTTCAGTTGTATGCACGTTGGGGCAAGGGATGGCGCCCACCGGCGGTGACCGAAGTATTGATGACGGGGCGGCCTCATGGCGGCAATGCCCCTGAACGGGTGTTCCCAAACCCCTTTCTCAAGGCAGAGGAATCCAGAG
>NZ_WIWH01000145.1:0-268 GCF_009600035.1 Pseudomonas sp. FSL R10-2964
GCCTGCTGCGCAGGCGCGAGACTCACTGGCAATATCAGCCTTGTGAGTCAGGCCGGGTTCCCTGAAGTGCACTTGGTCGTCGATCATTCCCGGTAGCAGCCATAGGCCCGTGGCGTTGATCAGCTCTTCTCCTGGGAGCTGTTCGAGGGCTTCCCCGATGGCGTCGATACGGCCGTTGCGCACCCGGATATCCCCCACCCAGCGGCGACCTTCGTTGACCAGAGTGGCGTTACAGATTAGCCAAGCATTGTTTCGCTCAGTCATGGTG
>NZ_WIWH01000014.1:0-120865 GCF_009600035.1 Pseudomonas sp. FSL R10-2964
GCAACAAGTTTTGCGGCGATGGTCTCATTGGCCTGCGCTATGCGGTGCTTGCGACAATACTTTACGTACAGAGCCTAGCGTTCGCTATCGACTGCTTCCAGATTTGTAGGAACGCTAATTTTTTCACCTGAGCTTCTGGCTTGCTCCCGGTCTTCAGTGACTCGGTGAACTCGGTTCGGTTTAGGATGTGCCTAACGTCCTTCGGGATGCTTAGGCGGACGTGCCAATTTCCTGACCGTAGAACTAGGTTGTCGCTTGCCATTTTCGCCCCTGAGCCTTGGGTTTTGATGCCGAAAAGGTAGCTGAGTTTTTCTATAATTTGTAGCAAAAATTTGTAGCAAAATTGCTTATAGTGCCTGTAATCGTTGGTTTTAAAGGGCTGCAGAGTATGATTCGGAAAGTCCCTATCTCTCCGCCATTATTTGAAGAGCCCCGCAGATCAAGGTCTGCGGGGCTTTTTCGTATCTGGCATTTGACGACTCTAACCATCCCGAATTTTTTCCAGTTGGCTCTTTCCAATCAACTTGGGAATCAGGTGGCGGAGAATCCGTGTGATAAAAGACTTTTCGAACCACTACGTCATATTGAGCTGACTCTCCCTTCTCGAAATCGCCGAATCCAGCACCATCACTCAATGGCATCAACAAGGCGGATCAATACCCGCCGTTCCCTCTGCTGTGACCCTGAATGACTTGGGATAAGAACTTCGTTGGCGCATTTAAGGACAGTCGCGTCCGCGTAAAAAAAGCCGGGCAACATCGCCCTTAAATCTGGAGTTCGTAAGGTGTGTTGGCCGTTCCATTAGGGTCGGTTGTATAAAGTTGCAGTATTTAATTGCGGCTATGTGGCGAAGTGTATAGTGTCTCCTGCGTGAATTCTAATCGGAATCATTATCGTTTGCAGGGGGGGGGAAATGTCGGAAGTACTTCAGCTTGGTGCAACCTTTGTTGGTGCTCAACCAACCAGCACAGGGTATTCCACCTCGGTTAATTTCTCCCCGAGGCCTCCTTTAAAACCAAATGAACAATTTATTTCAGGCGGTTTTATCCAAAAGCTGATTGCTAACGGGGTGAATGTTTTCACTGCTGCTAATGTCTTAGATATTGAAGGGGCCATGAATGCATCATTAATTGGTTTGAATGGGTTGGACAGTAAGCAGCTGAAAGCACAGCTGACGATGCAAGCTGCAATTCAGAAAAACTTACTCAACGATCGTGCGAGTCGGGGGGCACAAGAATCAGTAGCTATTACAGCGCAGGAGCGTACTGAGATAGTTTACGCGGGCGCAACTTGGGCCCACAACACGGCTACGGTAGACCACAGTTCGCAGCCTGACTTCTTCGGTACACCTCTTATGTTTATGGCTGGACTTTACTATTGGCTGTATGGGAAGGGCAAAACTCGTTATGTGAATATTGGCTCTCTTAATTTGCAGATGGTGACGCGTGATATCCCACCAGTCAGGGACGCGGTAGCTGCCAATGGTCCTGGCACCTACCAAATTAACTCTCCGTTCACTTATAATACATTTGGACCGGGCTACTTGACCTCGTTTGCAGGTTTGCTTTTAGGCAGGGTCAGCGGGAATGTATCGGGAGTACTAACTATTGCTGCAAATGGAACCTATGTATTCACCGGTTCTTACACCCTCAATCCAGATGTATTCGATGCAGATCCTAGCCATCGCCCCCCAGTTCAAGAAGCGCTTACCACAATCCTCCGCTCTATCGGCGATCAGATTGGGCACGTCGATTTCACAACCGTGGTTTTGGGTTCGCAACCTCTCATATTGAAAGGGAGCAAATAAAATGGCTAGATCAGGGGTTAGCGCAATGGTAGGCGCTGCAGTTGCGATGATGGGGTTAGTTCTGCAAGGGTGTAATGGAGATTCTGACGTTTCCTGTTCCAAAGCAGATCGTGTTTTTTTTGAACATTCTATTCGAAGCCATTTACAGCGTAATCCAGGGGCAAATGGAGTTGTGGACTATTCTGCGGACGGTAGTGCGACATATGACAGCCATAATAATTGGTGGGCAGTACCTTTTGTCTCTAACGGAAAAAAAATGCTTGCTATCTTAAGTTGCGATGGGCGTGTTGAACTTTCAGAGCGTCTCTGATTTTTGCTCTCGTATTTGTATATGTTCACTCGGTATAAAGATAAAAAACTAAACGGGCAGCCGGCACTGGTGTGTTGCTGGATTTCAGAGAAGGGCAGGTGTGCCGCAGGTGAGTGCGGCACGGATGGTTAATTAACTAGCTGAAATTATTTAATATTTGAGGGGTTTTCGTGGGCGTCGATAAATGCGGTGCCCATTTCCCCTCAGGCAGACACCACCCGGTTGCGCCCGCTTTCCTTGGCACGGTAAAGGCGTTCGTCGGCCAGTTTTAGTACTTGCTGCGGTGTCATTGGCGCGCCGGCCTTGCTGGCAACACCTATGGAGATTGTCAGGTTGCCGACTTGCGGTATGCGAGCGTCTGCGATGCTTTGGCGTATGCGTTCGGCGATGGCTCTGGCCGTTTCTTGCGTGGTATCCGGTAGCAGCAGCGAAAATTCCTCCCCACCGCTGCGACATGCCAGGTCGTTTGCCCGTGAGTTCTGCTTGAGGATTTCGGCCACCTGCTTGAGTGCAACGTCGCCAGCGTCGTGCCCGAATGTGTCATTGACCCGCTTGAAATGATCAATATCCAGCGCCAGTACCGTGTAGGGCTGCTGGGTCTGCTCCAGCACGCTCAGTAACTCTTCCATGGCCCGGCGATTGGCCAGGCCGGTGAGAGGGTCACTTTGCGCCTCGTGGCTGAGGCGGCCAAGCTTTTGCTGCAGCAGTTGCACGCCCGCCAGCATGGCCTGGCGGATGGCCGAAGCATCGTGGTACCAGGCGTTGATACGTTGCAGCAACTCCGTAGTCTGCGGCGCGGACAGCTGTTGCGCCGCGGCAGACAGCAGGCGCAGGGGCCGGGCGATCAGCGTTGTGCCGACGAATACCAGTACCATCCCCAGAAGCCCGGCCGGAATCATGCCCGTGATCATGTCGTGCATAAGCCGGCGCAAGGTCGCCTGACTATGCTCCCTGGGTTGTTGCACCACTACCGCCCAATTTGAGTCCGGGACCTGGCTGTAACCTGCCAGCATTTCGACGCCTTCGGAATTCCTTATTTCCATCGAACCGCGTTCGCCGCCCAGGGCCGCATCAACCGCAAGGTTTTCACCAAGCACTTCAGAGATACGCGCAGGATTGGGGTGGTAGAGCAGTCGACGATTGCTGTCGGCCACAAACGCAAAAGTGCCTTCGTGATGAAAGTGACTGCTGATGACGGTGTGCAAGGCACTTTGATCAAGCAGGTAAATAGACCCGACCACGGCGCCGAGAAACACACCGGCCTTGCTGAAAACAGGTTCTGATACGAATACGATCAAGTTGCCCTGGCGGGATACATAGGTCGAGCTGACCAGTGCCCGGCGCTCTTGGAGTGCTTGCCTGATACCGCTGGCCGGAACGTTGGAGCCGACAATCTGCGCCTGCGGCGGATTCGAGGCCAGGACCTTGCCGTTGGCATCGAGGATTTCGACGGAGTTGAAATACTGATCCTGTGCCTCCAGCCTCAAGGCTTCTTCATGCAGCACCTGGGGATCGTCCCAGTGCTTGCCGAGGATTTTGGCGCTGTAGTTCAGGTTGTTGTGGGCTGCGCGCAAGAACTCACCAATGCTGGAGGCAACTTTTGCCGCATAGGCAGCATTGGACTCCAGGGTCGAATGGATCAGGGCGTCGCGTTGTACGCGATAGGCCACCACAAGGCTGTTGCACAGGGTCGCCAGGACTGACGCCAGAACAATGCAGAGGATCAGGCCGCGCAGGTTTACGGGCAATGGGCGTGATGGTTTAAAGCTGTCGGTCATGGGCATGTTCGATAAGCGCAAAAAAACTTGAATAGAGGTTTGGACTCCAGAACCTGGCGGTGCGCAGGTCACTAGCAGAGTAGGTAGGGGTGCGCGCTCTGTCACACCCGTAAACAAGAATAATTGCTGAGCTGCGGCTATCGCCCGCTTGCGGCCGACGGCGGGTGCCAATCACCAGTCGGTGGATTTATGCGTCATTGGTATAAGTGCTATCAATAAAGCCGCGTTTATCAATGAATTCCTACGCGCTAAGTTACTTCTGTATTGAATACGCGCACACCTCTGGTGGCCGTTTCCTACAGAAGTTTTAACTTGAAAGGGAGATTCCTGTGACGTTTACGGTGCTTAAAGCCACGTTTATGGCCGCAATGGTCGGCATGTCCGCCGCGGAGGCGGGGGACTACAAGACCAACCCGTTCACCCTGACCTACGCGGGTGCGATCACTCGCAACGAGCCAGGCAAAGTCAATATCCACCCGGTCACCTACAAGCTCAATGGCCTGGACATCGCCGCCAATGTGTACACCCCCGCCAATTACGATGCGGGCAAGAAATACCCCGCCATTGTCGTCGCGCACCCCAACGGCGGGGTCAAGGAACAGGTGGCGGGCCTGTATGCCCAGCGCCTGGCGGACAGGGGCTATATCACCATCACCGCCGACGCCGCCTACCAGGGCGCCAGCGGCGGTCAGCCGCGCAACGTGGACAAGCCTGCCAACCGTGTTGAAGACATCCACGGCATGGCCGATTTTATTGCCAGTTACCCCGGTGTTGACCCCCAACGTCTGGGCTTGCTGGGTATCTGCGGCGGCGGTGGCTATGCCTTGAAAGCCGGGCAGAGCGACAAGCGCTTCCAGTCGATTGCCACTGTGAGCATGTTCAATTCAGGGCTGGTACGCCGTAATGGCTTTATGGATTCGCAACTGGACACCCTCCAGGAGCGTCTGCAGCAGGCCACCGCTGCCCGTGCCCAGGAAGCGGCAGGTGGCGAAGTAATCTACACCGGCGATGTCAAACTCACCGACGAGCAGATCGCCAAGCTGCCCTTTGATCTGTATCGCGAAGGTTTCGAGTATTACGGCAAAACCCACGCCCACCCCAACTCGACCTTCAAATACACCTTCAGCAGCCTGCTGGACCTGATGAGCTTCGACGCCACCAACCAGCTCGAATTGCTCAACAAACCGTTGCTGATGATTGCCGGCAGCAAGGCCGACACCCTGTATATGACCGAGCAGGCGTTCGCCAGGGCCACGGGCACCCAGGACAAGACACTGTTCAAGATCGATGGTGCGACCCATATCCAGACCTACTGGGTGCCTGAATATGTGGACACTGCCATTAACCAGCTGGCTGATTTCTATGCCAGAACACTCTGATTCCGGGAGGTTTGCATGAAGCGGACACTGTGGACACTTGCCATGTGTGTTGCGGCCCCCCTGGCGGGTGCCGCCGGATCGTCAGCCGTTGACGACAAGGCCCGGGCGCAGCAGATCACCCGCAGCGCCGACCAGGCCTCGACAGCGGGTCCCGAGGACTACTTTACCGGGCAGGTACGGGTCGATCCGCTGTTTGCCGCCAGCGAGGAAATCAACGCTTCGGGTGCCTACGTCACCTTTGCGCCGGGCTCCCGCTCCGCCTGGCACACTCACCCGGCCGGGCAGCGGCTGGTGGTGGTGTCCGGCGTGGGACTGACCCAGGAGTGGGGCAAGCCGGTGCAGCAAATCCACCCCGGCGATGTGGTGGTTTGCCCACCGGGCGTCAAACACTGGCACGGCGCCGCAGCGGACGGTGCCATGACTCATCTGGCCGTCACCGGCAGCGTGGACGGTAAGAGCGTGACCTGGATGGAGAAAGTGACGGATGAGCAATACCAGAGCCGTTAAGTTTCAGAGCCCTGCCATGCTGGCTGCGGGGTGGACGGGCAAAGCCGTGAGCTGGCACCTCCTCAGCCTGGGTAACGCAAGGCTTCGCGCAGCAGGGTGAAGGCCGGGGAGGACTGGCGTCGGCTCGGGTAGTAGAGGTGGTAGCCGGAGTAGGGTTCGCACCAGTCCTCCAGCACACGGATCAGGCGGCCCTGCTCGATATAGGGCCGTACCACGTCTTCCGGCATATAGGCCAGGCCCAGCCCCTGCAGGACTGATTCCAGGCGCATGGCAATGTTGTTGAACACCAGTTGGCCTTCGATCCGCACGTTGAGTGCCTGGCCGTATTTTTCGAATTCCCACATAAACAGGCCGCCGTGGGTAGGCATGCGCAGGGTGATGCAGTTGTGCGCCATGAGATCGGCCGGGATCACCGGCTTGGGGTAGTGGCTGAAGTAAGCGGGGGAGCCGATCACCGCCATGCGCATATCGGGCCCGATGCGCATGGCAATCATGTCCTTGGCCACCTGTTCGCCCAGGCGCACGCCAGCATCGAAGCCCTCGGCGACGATATCGGTCAGGCCGTAGTCGACGATAATCTCGATGCTCAAGTCCGGGTGGTCGGGCAGCAGCCGCGCCAGCACCGGCTGCAGCACCGCAATCGCCGCATGCTCCCCTGCGGTGATGCGCAATTTGCCCGCTGGCCGGTCACGGAACTTGCTGAGCAGCGCCAGCTCGCTGTTGATCTCGTCGAAGCGTGGGGCGATCACCTGCAGCAGGTGCTCGCCCGCCTGGGTCGGGGCAACGCTGCGGGTAGTGCGCGCCAGCAGGCGCACCCCCAGGCGTTCCTCGAGCTGGCGCATGGCCCGGCTCAGGGCCGGTTGCGACATGCCCAGGCGGGCGGCGGCGCGGGTAAAGCTGCGCTCCTGGGCAACTACCGCGAAGATCGCCAGTTGGTCGTAGCTTTCAACCGTCATATCGCCGTCCCTGTGCAGTGGCCCGTCAAACGATGGCGGGGTACTCGGCCAGGGTGTCCGGCCACGGGCTCAGCACCTCAAAGCCGTCGTCAGTCACGGCCACCATATGCTCCCACTGGGCCGACAGCGAGCCATCCCTGGTCACGACAGTCCAGTGGTCAGGCAGCGTCTTCACATGGCGCTTGCCAGCGTTAAGCATCGGTTCGATGGTGAAAATCATGCCGGTCTTGAGCTTCATGCCCTGGCCCGGATAACCGTAGTGCAGCACCTGCGGTTCGTCGTGATAGACCTTGCCGATGCCGTGGCCGCAATACTCGCGTACCACACTGAAGCCTTCTTTCTCGGCCAGGGTCTGGATGGCGTGGCCGATATCGCCCAGGGTTGCGCCCGGGCGGACCATGCGGATCCCGGCACACATGGCTTCGTAGGTAGTTTTCACCAGATGCCGGGCTGCGGGGCTTGGCTCGCCGACAAAGTACATGCGGCTGGTATCGCCGAACCAGCCATCCTTGACCACGGCGATATCGATATTGACGATATCGCCGTCGCGCAGCACGCGGTTGGACGGGATGCCGTGACATACCACTTCATTGACCGAAGCACATACGGTTTTGGGGAAACCGTGATAGCCCACGTTGCCGGGGATGGCCTTTTGCACGTTGACGATGTAATCGTGGCAGATCCGGTCGAGCTGGTCGGTGGTGACCCCGGCCTTGACGTGCTCGGCGATCATGGCCAGCACTTCGGCGGCCAGCTTGCCCGCGACCTTGGACTGGGCGATTTGCGCCGGGGTGTTGATAACGACGCTGGCCTTCATGAATGTGCTCCGGTTGCGAGGGGGGTGTCTTGCAGTGCCACATTCAAGTCCAGGCCGCCAGCCTGCTCGGCCCGCACCAGCAGGCGGCAGATCTGGTTGTGATCAAGGTTGGGGTGCAGTTCGGACAGCATGCCGATCCGCATCCAGTGCTCGGCTTGTGCATTGATCGAGCGGCTCAGCGCGTTGCTGGCGACCCGCAGGTTTTCGTGCATCTGCTCGGATATCTTGACGATGCCCATCAGCGTTCCAATATGAAATGTATATGGAACGTATATTAGGCGAGAGCTGCTCGTGATCGCAAGCTGTAGCGGTTTTCAATCGTGTAGAAACTCTGTTTCCGGTCAAGGTCTCCCTGTGGGAGCGGGCTTGCTCGCGATGCATGCGGCGCGGTCTGTCAGGTAAACCGCGTCAATTTCATCGCGAGCAAGCCCGCTCCCACAAAGTACTGCGGTTATTGGAGAGTTAATCAGCGCCACAAGTTGACTTTGGCCAGGTCGATCAGCTCCCGGGCGCGGCCGTCCATCACGGTCTTGAGCATAAACAGGCTGAAGCCCTTGGCCTGTTCGAACGTCTTGGTCGGCGGCATGACCAGCTCCTGACGGGCGCTGACCACATCCACCAGCACCGGGCCGTCATGGGCGAAGGCTTCGCGCAGCGCCGCTTCCAGTTCGGATGGATGCTCCACGCGAATCCCTTTAACCCCCATGGCCTGGGCCATTGCCGCAAAGTCCGGATTTTTCAGGTCGCAACCCACATCCGGGAAGCCCGCTGCCTTCATTTCCATTTCGACAAAACCCAGGGTGCCGTTGTTGAGCACGATGACCTTGACCGGCAAGCCCACCTGGCTGAGGGTGAGGAAGTCACCCATCATCATGGTGAAACCACCGTCGCCGGACATTGAGATAACCTGGCGATCCGGGTATGTCGCCTGTGCGCCGATGGCCTGCAGCATGGCATTGGCCATGGAGCCGTGGTTGAACGAGCCGATCAGGCGCCGTTTGCCGTTCATTTTCAAATAGCGGGCTGCCCACGCAGTGGGGGTGCCAACGTCGCAGGTGAAAATCGCATCCTCTGCCGCCAGCTCACTGACCAGCCGGTTGAGGTACTGGGGGTGGATGATAGAGCTGCCAGGGCCACTTTCCGCCAGGGCGTCGAGGTCTTCCCGGGCTTTTTTGTAATCGTCCAGCGCCTGGTCGAGGTGGTCGCGGTCGGGGTTTTGCATCACCTTGGGCAATACTGCCTCAAGTGTCAGCTTCACATCACCGAGCAGCCCCAGTTGCAGCGGGCAGCGATTGCCCAGGGCTTCGGGGCGCAGGTCGATCTGTGCGATATAACTGTGCTCGGGATAGAACTGGCGATAAGGAAAGTTGGTGCCCAGCATCAGCAGGGTGTCGCAGTTCATCATCGCCTTGTAACCCGAGGCGAAGCCGATCAGGCCGGTCATGCCGACGTCATAGGGGTTGTCGTATTCGACATGTTCCTTGCCGCGCAGGGCATGCACGATGGGCGCGTTCAACCGCTCGGCCAGGGCCAGGATTTCGCTATGGGCACCAGCGCAGCCTGCGCCGCACAGCAGTGTGACTTTCTTGCCGTCATTGAGAAACGACGCCAGCCGGTCGATATCGGGCGGGGCGGGACAGACCAGCGGCTGGGCAGGCTTGAGCCATTGCGCCACCTTGGCCTCGGTCGCTTGCAGCGCCACATCCCCCGGAATCACTACCACCGCCACTCCGCGTTTGGCGATGGCTGTGCGCATGGCCCGATGCAAAATCTGCGGCAGCTGCTCTGGGCGGGACACCAGTTCAACGTAGTGGCTGCATTCCTTGAACAGGCTTTCGGGGTGGGTGGCCTGAAAATAGTCGATACCGATTTCGCTGCCGGGGATGTGAGCGGCCAGTGCCAGCACCGGTACTCCGCTGCGATGGGCGTCGAACAGGCCATTGATCAAGTGCAGGTTGCCGGGGCCACAGCTGCCGGCGCAAACCGCCAGCTCGCCGGTCAAATGGGCTTCGGCCCCGGCGGCGAATGCGGCGGACTCCTCGTTGCGCATATGGATCCACTCAATCTGCTCCTGGCGACGCAAGGCGTCGGTAAAGCCATTGAGGGAATCACCCACCACGCCAAATACACGCTTTACGCCGGCTTGCAGCAGGGTTTCGGTGATGAAATCGGCAACCGTTCTGGTCATGGTGCGGGCTCCTCGAAGCAGTAGGGTGGATCAAGCAGGATAGACACTGCATGCGACCTTGCCGGGGATTGAAACGTTCACAGAGCCCGCTCCCACAGAGGCTTGATTGTTTAGCGCCGATGTAACCAAAGGTATAAATCCCTGCATTTAAACAACCCACCCGGGCGTGTGAGGCTGGGTTCCCTTTTTGGCAACGGTTGCAGGTATGAGCAGCATTCAGTGCCCCTGGCAGGCCTTCTGGGCCCTGTTTCACTGCCGTCATGCCCGCCCGCCGGATCTTCATCGTGCCGTCAAATCCTGAATATGTGCGCCCCGGCGCCTGTCTGATACGAACCGATGAGAATTGCCATGAGTGCTGCAACCGCGTTTGCCCCGCTGCAACAAGCCCTGGATTTTCTGGAATTACATCCCCACATCGAGATGTTCGAACTGTTCATCATCGACAATAACGGCGTGCCTCGCGGCAAGTTGCTGCACCGCGACGAGTTGCTGGCGGTCTACGAGAGCGGTCGGCCGCTGCCGAGCACGATTCTGGGCTTGAGCATTAACGGCGATGATGTGGAAAACACCGGCCTGGTGTGGGATGTGGGCGATATCGACTGCCGTGCCTATCCCGTCAGCGGCAGTTTGCAGCCCATGCCGTGGCGCCTTATTCCCACGGCGGCAGTGCAGGTCAGCATGCATCCCCAACAGGGCATGCCCGCCACAGTGGCCGACCCCCGGCACTTGCTGGCCAAGGTTATCGATGGCCTCAAGGCCGATGGCTATTACCCGGTGATGGCGGCGGAGCTGGAGTTTTATCTGCTCGATCAGCAGCGCGACAGCAACGGTCGCCCGCAACCGGCCCGTGATGCTGATGGCCAGCGCCCGCGGGCGACCCAGGTTTACGGTTTGCGCGAGCTGGAGCAGATCGAGCCGTTTCTGGCCGATTTGTACAGCGCTTGCAAGCTCCAGGGGATACCTGCACGCACGGCGATTTCCGAATATGCGCCGGGGCAGGTGGAAATTACCCTGGAGCATCGCAGTGACGCGCTGCAGGCAATGGACGAAGCGGTGCGCTACAAGCGCCTGGTCAAAGGCGTGGCGCACAAGCACGGGATGGTTGCCTGCTTTATGGCCAAGCCTTTCGATGATCTGGCCGGTACCGGCATGCACATGCATGTGAGCCTGGCCGACAAGGACGGCAACAACCTGTTTGCCAGCGAGGCACCGGACGGTACGCCGTTACTCAGGCAGGCGGTGGGCGGAATGCTCAGCACTTTGCTCGATTCACTGTTGATGTTTTGCCCCAATGCCAACTCCTACCGCCGATTCCAGAGCAACAGTTATGCGCCGCTGGCCGCTACCTGGGGCGTGGACAACCGTACGGTGAGCCTGCGGGTGCCCGGTGGTCCGGCGTTTTCACGGCATATCGAACACCGCATATGTGGTGCCGATGCCAATCCGTACCTGGCCGCGGCAGCTATTCTGGCAGGAATCCATCGTGGCATTCGCGAGCAACTCGACCCGGGTGCGCCGGTCGAAGGCAATGGCTATGCCCAGGCCAGCGAGCGGTTGCCGACCGACTGGCTGACCACCTTGCGGGCGTTGCAGGCTTCGGAGTGGGCAAAAGAAGCCTTCGGTCCGGAGTTTCTCAAGGTCTACCTGGCCGTGAAAAACGCGGAATACCGTCAATTCATGGGCGAAGTGGGCGAGCAGGACTGGCGCTGGTATTTGCAGCAGGCGTGACCCGCCTGTTTTCATGGTTTTGTGACAATTTTTTCACTGGTGCCCCGATAATCTCTGCGTTGATCATCATCAAACACAAGAGTTCGCGGGCCCATGTCATCGCAGCCACCTTCCACCCCTATAGAGCATGAGCTCGCCGAGCAGTTTGACCGCGAGCATGCGAAGGTTTGCCTGCAAGTACAGCCCCAAGGGCTTGCCCGCAGGTTCGTGTTGTGGCGCGAGCGGCGCCTGGTGCGCCGGGCGCTCAAGGTTGCGGGCGAGCCTGGACTGATCCTGGATCTGGCTTGCGGAGCCGGGCGTTTCTGGCCGATTTTGGCCGAGCATGGCAATCGGGTGATCCTGGCCTGCGACTCGTCGCAGGCCATGCTCGATCACGCACAAACCCACCATCCCGCCGGCCTGCTGGCGCGCATCAAACTGTTTCAAAGCTCGGTGTTTTCCATCGATATTTCGGAAAACGCCGTGGACTGCATTTTTTGCATGCAGTTGTTCCACCATGTGCGCGACAGCGATCATCGCCAGGCCATTTTGCGCGAGCTGCACAGGGTCAGTCGTGACGGCCTGATCCTTTCTGTGCCCCTTGGTCGTGCGGCGGAGCAGGGCTGTGATCCGCTCCGTATCGTGGTGAACAAGGACGAAATTGAAGGTCAATTTGAGCGGGCAGGCTTCAGTATCCTCAAACAGTACGAAGTGCTGCCCGGTTGTGGCATGGGCAGCATCTACATCTTGCGCAAGGACATTTAGTCCAGGGCCTTGAGCACCTCGTATGCCAACTTGACCCGTGCGTCGTTGGGGTAGTTCTTGTTGGCCAGAATGAAGATCGATTTTTGCTTGGCAGGCACAAACACTGCGTAGGCACCAAAGCCGCCGGTTGAGCCGGTCTTGTTGACCCATACCGCCTGTTGTGGGGCCAGAGGCGGATTCAGGGCGATGGCGTCATTGTTTTCATAGGCCATGTTGTTCGAGTTGCCTTCCAACAGCGATTTGAGCTCGACAGGGTAAGGGTACTGTTCCCAGATCAGATCCTGCGTCATGGGGCCCACGCGGAAATAACCGATGTGCGTGTCAGCCAGAGCCTTGCGAATCTGCGGGCTGGTTTCGCCCTGGCCCAGGTTGAGCTCGGTAAAGTGGATCAGGTCGCGGGCGCTGGTTTTCACGCCATAGGCTTCATTGCCGAGCACGCCGGAGTTAAGCCTGACCGGTGCATCCTGCTTGTCGTAGCCCTGGGCATACAACGTCATTTTGCTGGCGGGCACGGTGTAGTAGGTGTTGTGCAGCCCCAGTGCCGGGAACAGTTGTTGCTCCATTGCCTGGGTGAACGGCAGGTTCAGGCTTTTGGCGGCAATCACGCCGAGCATGCCGATGCTTGGATTGGCGTAGCTGCGCTGGGTGCCCATCGGGTAGGCGGGTTTCCAGCGTTTGAGGTAATCCATCAACTGGCGCTCGTCCTGCACGCTGTCCGGCAGCTGCAAAGGGAAGCCGCCTGCAGTATGGGTGGCCAGATGGGCCAGGGTTACCTTGCCAAAGGGCGTGCCTTCAAGTTCCGGCTCGTGTTTACCGACGGTATCGCTCAGTGAAAGTTTGCCCTGGGCCTGGGCATAAGTGGCCAGGGTGGCGGTAAACAGTTTGCTGACCGAGCCAACCTCGAACAGTGTGTCGGGGGTCACTGGCTCTTTACTGGCCTTGGACGCGACACCGAAGCTGTAAAAGTGTTGCTTGCCGTTAGCGCTCACGGCGATGACCAGGCCGGGCACGGCGTATTCTTGCATTACGTGCCTGGCGCCGTTTTGCACCACTGTATCCAGGTCAGAACCCTTTGCCAGTGCACTACTGGCAAAAGAGCAAAGGCCTATCAGCGAAAGTGTCAGTGCTGACAGTTTGCAGGTCATTTTCATGGGGTATCCTCGGTTTTTAGTGCGCAAATCTACTCGTGCCCGCTCACAGTGGCCCGACTGGCTTGTCACATAATGTGTTGTAACAAATCTTCAATGGCGTTGAGCAAGGCAATTTATAGAGGAAATCACTCTAGGGATGCGGGTTTTATATGGAAGTTTCGTAGGTTTTTTCGCGCACAACATGACGAGGCAATGTCCGGTAATCCCTGGCGGCGATATATACTGCGCGCCATTCTTCAAGGGAGAGCCGTGTGGCCATCGATATTCACTGGATTCGCGACAACGATAGCCTCGGCCAGCATTGCGCCGAATGGCAACAATTGCCGTTCGTAGCCCTCGACACCGAATTTATGCGGGTCGACACCTTTTACCCGATTGCCGGCCTGATCCAGATTGGCGACGGCACGCGGGCGTACCTGATCGACCCGTTGACCATCGACAACTGGCAGCCCCTGGCCGACCTGCTGGAAAACCAGGCGGTGGTCAAAGTGCTGCATGCCTGCAGTGAAGACCTTGAGGTTTTACTGCGCCTGACCGGCAGCCTGCCGGTGCCACTGTTCGACACCCAACTGGCAGCCGCCTATCTGAACCTGGGCTTCTCCATGGGCTATTCGCGCCTGGTCAAGGAAGTCCTGGATATCGATCTGCCCAAGGGCGAGACCCGCTCCGACTGGTTGCAGCGTCCGTTGTCGGAAACCCAGATCAGCTACGCCGCCGAAGATGCCGTGCACCTGGCTGAAGTCTACAAGTTGCTGCATCCGCGCCTGTCGGCGGAAAAGTACCGCTGGGTGCTGGAAGATGGCGCCGAACTGGTCGCCAACCTGCGCCGCGAAACAGATCCTTACGAGGTGTACCGCGAAGCCAAGCTGGCGTGGAAGCTGTCACGGGCCCAACTGGCGGTATTGCGTGAAATCTGCGCCTGGCGCGAGCACGAAGCCCGTGCCCGGGACCTGCCGCGCAACCGCGTGATACGCGAGCATGCATTGTGGCCTCTGGCCAAAACCCAGCCTGATAACCTGGTGGCACTGGCGCGCATTGAAGACATGCACCCGCGCACCGTGCGTCAGGACGGTGAGTTTTTGCTTGATCTGATCAAGCGTGCTGGCAGTCTGCCGCCGGAACAATGGCCGCCCGCCGTGCCCGAGCCGTTGCCGGTTGAAGCCGCGTTGCTGATCAAGCGTCTGCGTGCCATCGGCCAGGCTGAAGCTGAGCGCCTGAACATTGCGCCGGAACTGATGCTGCGTAAGAAAACCCTGGAAGCCCTGCTTAAAAGCGGCTTCCCCAATGGCCCTTATCAATTGCCGGAATCACTGCGCGGCTGGCGCCGTGAGTTGATGGGCCAGGCCTTGCTCGATTGCCTGGCCACCGCTGGAGAACTGTCTTGAAACGTATTTGCTCGATCTACCGCAGCACCAAACGCAACGAAATGTACCTGTATGTACTCAAGGCCGATGCCCTGGAGCGCGTGCCGGAACCGCTGATGCTGGCTTTTGGCAAGCCGATCCACGCCTTTGATCTGGTGCTGACGCCCGAGCGCAAGCTGTCGCGCGAAGACATCACCAAGGTTCTGGAAAACCTCGAGAGCCAGGGCTATCACCTGCAAATGCCGCCGGCCGAAGACGAATACATCGAGCACTTGCCTGAAGAGCTGTTGCGTCGCAACGACCCGATGTAAGTGCGGCGCCAGGTGCCCGGTTCCGGGCGCCTGTCTGAAACGGACTCATTTTGATTGGCGCTGGCCGAACGCGACGGGGCAAACCTCGGCGACGGGCGCTGGCAGTGTTTTGGAAAGGTTAGAAACATGCGCGTCCTGATTGCCGAGCACGATTACCCGCTGTACACCCAACTGCTGCAGCGCCTCGCCCCGGATCTGCAACTGCAGTCCAGCGGCGATTCCGAGGAACTGTCGCGCATGGCCGGTGAATGCCCGGTGTGGCTGGGCCAGCCGGACCTGCTGGCGACCCTGCTGCGCCAGGGCCACAAGCCTGCTTGGTTGCAGTCGACCTGGGCGGGCATCACACCGTTGTTGGCCGAAGGCCTAAAGCGTGATTATCGACTGACCCGCGCCGTGGGTATTTTTGGTCAGGTAATGGCTGAATACGTTCTGACCTACATGCTCGGCCACGAGCGTGAAGTCATGGCCCGGCTGGTCAGCCAGGTCGAGCGCAAGTGGGATAACCGCATGGGCCAGAGCCTGGTCGGGCGTAAGGTGCTGATCGTCGGGGCCGGGGATATTGGCCAGACCGTGGCGCAGTTTCTGCTGCCTTTTGGCGTTGAGTTGCATGCCATCGCCACAACCGCCCGCGAGCTGGCACCGTTCAAGGAAGTGGGTGTGCTGAGCGACTTGCCGCGCCTGGTGGGGCAGGTGGATTACGTGATCAACCTGTTGCCCAACACCCCGGACACCCATGATGTGTACGATGCCGAGCTGTTTGCGCAGTTCAATCCCAATGCCGTATTCATCAATGCCGGGCGCGGTGTGTCCGTGGTTGATGCCGATCTGGTCGAGGCTTTGCGCGTGGGGCATCTGGCGGGCGCGGTGATTGACGTCTGTCGTCAGGAGCCGCTGCCGGCCAAGCATCCGTTCTGGACGGCCTGGGGCTTGCTGTTGACCGGGCACAGCTCGGCGCCGACCTCGCCACCGATGATGGCCCAGCTGTTTGTCGACAATTTGCGTGCGTATCAGGCGGGTGAGGCATTGCGTGGCGAAGTGGATTTCGACCGCGGTTACTGATCCTGTAGATACTCTGTTGCCGGTCAAACCACTCCTGTGGGAGCGAGCCTGCTCGCGAAGGCCATTCGCGAGCAGGCTCGCTCCCACAGATGAAGTATTCCTGTAGCCGGGTTACAGGCTGAAATCGCCTTCAGCCACCAGCTTGCTCAGCGGTTCGCGCTGGCTTGGCACTTCCTTGGCTTGCAGGTAATCCACCAGGCTCGACTTGTCACCGATCTTGCCGATCGCAACCATTGCCTGGACCTGGTAGCCCTCAGGGATTTTCAGCTCTGTGCGCGCGCGCTCGAAATCCAGCCCGCTCATGCCGTGGGTATGCCAGCCGCTCAGGTGGGCCTGCAGGGCCAGATGGCCCCAGGCTGCGCCAGTATCGAAGGCGTGGGTCGGTGCGGGTTTTTCTTCGGTGGTGCCGGGTGCCGCGAAGGTGGTCTTGGACACAATCACCACCAGTGCTGCTGCATGCTTGGCCCAACCCTGGTTGAACTCCACCAGCAGGCTCAGGTAACGGTCGAACTCCGGGGTGCCGCGCAGGGCGAACAGAAAGCGCCAGGGTTGTGCGTTGTAGGCCGACGGTGCCCAGCGTGCTGCCTCAAAAAAGCTCAGCAGGGTGGCTTTGTCGATGGTCGCATCGGTAAAGGCGCGGGGCGACCAGCGCTGGGTAAATTGCTCGTGAATGCTGTGATCGGCTTTACGGCTGCTAGCAGGCATGGCGGTTTCCTGAGGTAAATGTAACGGCTCAATTCAGGGGCTAAAACTACTGGGATGCCGTCAAGCTGACAAGTCTGACGACAAGCCCTTGGCCCGCGGGGTCTTGGGCACTAGACTGGCGGCCTTTTCCACTCCCTGATGTTGATGTTTGAACCATGGCCGCAATCGTTGAACCGTTCTGGATCCGCAAAACCCTCGATCAACTTGATCAGGAGGAATGGGAGTCGCTGTGCGACGGCTGCGGATTGTGCTGCTTGCAAAAGCTCGAAGATGAAGACGACAACAGCGTCTACTACACGCGCATCGCCTGCAAACTGCTCGATCTGAAAACCTGCCAGTGCACCGACTACCCTAATCGTCGTGATTCAGTCCCTGACTGCATTCAGCTGTCGCCGGGCAAGGCCGAAGAGTTCAAGTGGCTGCCGCCGACTTGCGGCTACCGGCTGGTGAGCGAGCGCAAGGACTTGCCGCTGTGGCATCACCTGGTGTGTGGCGACCCGGACGCTGTCCACCATGAGCGCATTTCACAGTCCGGGCGCATGCTGGCCGAAGGCAGCGTGCCTGAAGATGACTGGGAAGATCATTTGATTTTCCGCGCCGGTTAAGTGCCGGAGCGGTTTGCAAGGAGTGTGTATGCCGCTGCGTTATCGATTGCCCCTGGGTTTGCTGCTGTTGCTGGCGGCGGGCCCGCTGTGGGCTGGGCAAAAAGTGGCGCTCGATTACCACGTACAGTTGTTGCCCAAAAGCGATCAGGCCGAGGTGCGGATCACCCTGGCCGAGGGTTCTGCTGTGCGCAGCCTGGATTTCGACCTGGGCGCGCCGGGCAGTTACAGCGACTTCAAGGCCGACGGGCAATGGCAACTGAGCCCCGACCCGGTCCATAGCCGGGGCCTGTGGCATCCGCCAGCGGGCAGTGCCAGCCTGAGTTACCGCGTCCGCCTGAACCAGCCGCGCAAGAACGGCACGTACGACACCCGGATCACGCCTGACTGGGCGTTGTTTCGCGGTGAACAACTGATCCCGCCTGCCAGCCTCGATCAGCAGGATGGGGTCGAGCTGGTGTCGCGGCTTGAATTCGAACTGCCCAAAGGCTGGAAAAGCGTTGAAACCGCCTGGCCGCGTATCGGTAAAAACCGCTTTCGTATCGATGATGTGTCGCGTCTGTTTGATCGCCCCACCGGCTGGATGCTCGCGGGTAACCTGGGCAGCCGCCGCACCACCCTGGGCGAAACCGAGGTCACGGTGAGCGCACCCAAGGGGCAGGGCATGCACCGCATGGATGTGCTGACCCTGTTGACCTTTGTGTGGCCGCAGGTGCAGGCGGTGTTCCCGCGCAACCCGCCCAAGCTGCTGATCGTCGGCGCGGGCAGCCCGATGTGGAAAGGCAGTGCAGCGGGGCGCAACTCGATCTACCTCTATAGCGGTTTGCCGCTGGTCAGCGAGAGCGGTTCAAGTCCGTTGTTGCGCGAAGTGGTGCAGTTGTTCAGCGGCATCAACGATGAGCCGGGGCATGACTGGATCGGCGAGGGCCTTGGCGAGTACTACGCCATCGAACTGCTGCGCCGCGCCGGCGGCATGAGTGATGAGCGTTACCAGACCCTGCAGCACAAGCTCAACGCTGCCGGTAAAAACGTGACCCGCCTGCGCGGTGAACAGGCAAACGCGGCCATGGTTGCGCGGGCAGTCACGCTGCTGCAGGCACTGGACCGTGAAATCCGTTTGCAGACCCACAGCAAGCGCTCGCTGGATGATGTCAGCCAGGCGCTGATGCGTATGGACAAGGTCAACACCGCGAGCTTTATCCAGCTGAGCGAAAGCGTGCTGGGCGGCGCCTCCGAGGTACTGGACAGCCCGCTGTTGCGCTGATCCTAACCCACGTGTAGCAGCTGCCGAGGGGCGAAGGCTGCGTCCGGCGGCGTAGCCGTCGTCAATTTGGCCAATGCGGTTTGTCAGTTACACCGCATCTAGATGATTTACGACCGCTTCGCGCTCGAACGCAGCCGCGTTCCTTCGCCAGTTGCTACGGCAGGCATCGCTGCTTTTTTACACCTTCTTTACGCCCCCGCATCCCTCTCGATCTCGATCCTTTACGCCCTGATTCCCCACACTCTCTTCCTACGCGGCAGGTGCCGCCTGGGGAGAGTTGTCATGGGCATTCTGGATGGGGTGTCGCTGCTGCTGGCAGTGGCGCTGTTCGTTTATCTGCTGGTTGCGCTGTTGCGCGCAGACCGGAACTAGGAGCGGGTATGCACAGTTATGACTATGGGCTGATGCTTGCCTTTTTTGCCCTGGTGCTGTTGCCCGCACCCTGGCTGGGGCGTTTTTACTACAAGGTGATGGAGGGACGGCGGACCTGGCTGAGCCCGGTATTGGGGCCCGTCGAAAAGGTCTGCTACCGCATCGCCGGGGTTGACCCGGGCAGTGAGCAAAGCTGGCAGAAGTACACCCTGGCCCTGCTGGTTTTCAACCTGACAGGCTTTGTGTTGTTGTTCGCCATTTTGCTGTTTCAGTCGTACTTGCCACTCAACCCCCAGCAGTTGCCGGGGCAGGAGTGGACGCAAGCGTTCAATACCGCGGTGAGTTTTGTCACCAACACCAACTGGCAGAGCTACAGCGGTGAAGCCAGCCTGAGCTATTTCAGCCAGATGGCCGGGCTGACCGTGCAGAATTTTGTCAGCGCCGCCACCGGCCTGGCCGTGCTGGTCGCCTTGTGCCGTGGTATCAGCCGCCGCTCGGCGCACACGCTGGGCAACTTCTGGGTCGACATGACCCGGGCCACGCTCTATGGCCTGCTGCCGTTGTGCCTGGTGCTGGCGTTGCTGCTGGTGTGGCAGGGCGTGCCGCAAACCTTTGCCCATTACGTCAATGCCGTAACCCTGCAAGGTGCCGATCAAGTAATCCCGCTGGGTCCGGCTGCCAGCCAGATTGCGATCAAACAACTGGGCACCAACGGCGGCGGCTTTTTCGGCGTGAACTCGGCGCATCCGTTCGAAAACCCGAGCGCCTGGAGCAACTTGTTCGAAATGGCCTCGATTATTCTGATCCCGGTGGCGTTGGTGTTCACCTTCGGCCATTACGTCAAGGACCTGCGTCAGAGCCGCGCAATCATCGCCTGCATGCTGGCCTTGTTCCTGATCGGCGGGGGCACCGCGCTGTATGCCGAGTACCAGCCGAACCCGGCGCTCAACAGCCCGCTGGTCGAGCAGAGCGCACCGCTGGAAGGCAAGGAAGTCCGCTTCGGCACCACCGGCAGTGTGCTGTGGACCGAAACCACGACCTCGGCCTCCAACGGCTCGGTCAACGCCATGCACGACAGCCTCAACCCGCTGACCGGGATGGTGGCACTGCTCAACATGATGGTCGGCGAAGTGATCTTCGGTGGCGTCGGTGCCGGGCTCTACGGGATGTTGCTCAACGTGTTGATCGCGGTGTTCCTCGCCGGCCTGATGATCGGTCGCACCCCTGAATACCTCGGTAAAAAACTCCAGGCCAGGGAAGTCCAGCTGCTGGTGGTGACCTTGCTGGTGATGCCGGTGGGGGTGCTGGTGCTGGGCGCGATTGCCGCCGTACTGCCCAGTGCTGTGGCCTCGGTCAGCAACCCCGGGCCCCATGGTTTCAGCCAGATCCTGTATGCCTTCACCTCGGCCAGTGCCAACAACGGCTCAGCCTTTGCCGGGCTTAACGCCAACACGCCGTTCTACAACCTGATGCTGGGCCTGGGCATGTTGATCGGACGCTTCGGTTATATCCTGCCGGTGCTGGCATTGGCCGGCAGCCTCGCGATCAAGAAAAGCGCGCCGATTGGCCAGGACAGTTTTCCGACCCACGGCCCGCTGTTTGTCGCTCTGCTGACCGTGACCATCTTGCTGGTGGGCGGCCTGACCTTCCTGCCGACCTTGGCCCTTGGCCCCATCGCTGAACAACTGACCCAGGGCTTCTGAGGAGACGAAGATGACTATGCCTGCTCCTGTTTCAAAGTTGACGCCAACGCCTGAAGCCAGGGCCCCTGAGTCGCCGAAGACTTCGTTCGCCGATATCTGGCGTCCGGCGCTGTTGCAAGCATTCGTCAAACTCGACCCGCGCCAGCTGAAACGCTCGCCGGTGATGCTGGTGGTCGAGCTGACCGCGATTTTTACCACGGTGCTGTGTGTTATCCCCGAGCCTGCAGTGCCTACCGGGGTGGCGGTGCAAATCGCTCTGTGGCTGTGGTTTACCGTGCTGTTCGCGAACTTTGCCGAAGCCCTGGCCGAGGGGCGCGGCAAGGCTCGCGCCGATAGCCTCAAAGCTGGCAGTGTGGGCTTGAGTGCGCGTCGGCGCACTGCCACGGGCAGCTTTGAAATCGTCCCGGCCACCCGCCTGCGCAAAGGGGATGTGGTGCGCGTCGAAGCGGGGGAGATGATTCCCGGCGACGGCGAGGTGATTGAAGGGATTGCCGCGGTCAACGAAGCGGCGATTACTGGCGAATCGGCGCCGGTGATCCGTGAGTCGGGCGGTGATCGCTCGGCGGTGACCGGCAATACGCGGCTGGTCAGTGACTGGTTGCTGGTGCAAATCAGCGCCAACCCCGGCGAGTCCACTCTGGACCGTATGATCGCACTGGTCGAAGGTGCAAAGCGGCAGAAAACCCCTAACGAGATTGCCCTGGATATTCTGCTGATCGGCCTGACCCTGATCTTTCTGATCGTGGTCGTGACCTTGCAGCCGTTCGCTTACTTTGCCGGTGGCAGCTTGCCCCTGGTGTTTCTGGTGGCCCTGCTGGTGACGCTGATTCCGACCACCATCGGCGGCCTGCTGTCGGCCATCGGTATTGCCGGCATGGACCGTCTGGTGCGCCTCAACGTGATTGCCAAGTCGGGGCGGGCGGTTGAAGCCGCGGGCGATGTGCATGTGTTGATGCTCGACAAGACCGGCACCATCACCTTCGGCAACCGCCGCTGCACGGCGCTGTATGCCTGCCCCGGCGTGACCGCCAAAGAGCTGGCAGAGGGCGCGTTGCGCGCTTCGCTGGCGGACGAGACGGCGGAGGGCAAGTCCATCGTCGAGTTTGTTCGGGGCCAGCACAGCTTGCCCGAGTTACCCGTGTCGGACTTCACGGCCGTACCCTTTACCGCTGAAACCCGCCTGTCGGGTATCGACCACAACGGTCGGGTGTACCGCAAAGGGGCCGTGGATTCAGTGCTGGCGTTTGTCGGCCTCAAACGCGGCGAGCTGTTGCCGGCCCTGTCCCGGGAAATCGACAAGATCGCCCAGAGCGGCGGTACCCCTTTGCTGGTCTGTGCCCAGGGCAAGCTGCTGGGCGCCATCCACCTCAAGGACGTGGTCAAGCCGGGTATTCGCGAGCGTTTTGCCGAGTTGCGCAAGTTGGGCATCCGCACCGTGATGGTGACGGGCGACAACCCGCTGACCGCCGCGGCCATTGCCGCTGAAGCCGGGGTGGATGACGTGCTGGCCGAGGCCACACCGGAGAAAAAACTGGCGCGCATTCGCCATGAGCAAAATGACGGCCGCCTTGTGGCGATGTGCGGTGATGGTGCCAATGACGCTCCGGCCCTGGCCCAGGCCGATGTGGGCATGGCGATGAACGACGGCACCCAGGCGGCCCGTGAAGCCGCGAACATGGTGGATCTGGACAGCGACCCCACCAAGCTGCTGGATGTAGTGCAGATCGGCAAGGAGTTACTGGTGACCCGTGGCGCATTGACCACGTTCTCGATCGCCAACGACGTGGCCAAGTACTTCGCGATTCTGCCGGCGCTGTTTGCTTCGATCTACCCGCAACTGGGCGTGCTCAACGTGATGGGCCTGCAGAGCCCGCAAAGCGCGATTGTGTCAGCCATCGTATTCAACGCGCTGATCATCGTGGTGCTGATCCCGCTGGCATTGCGCGGTGTGCGGGTGCAGGCGGCCAGTGCGGCGCACCTGTTACGCCGCAACCTGCTGATCTATGGCGTGGGCGGGCTGGTGGTGCCGTTTGTGGGCATCAAGCTGATCGACATGCTGCTCACCGCATTGCATCTGGTTTAAGCATTGGAGGGTTACACCATGAGCACTTTTTTACGTCCGGCCCTGAGCCTGATGCTGTTGATGACCGCCATTACCGGCGTGATCTACCCGCTGACCGTCACCGGCATTGCCCAGCTGGCGTTCCCCGAACAGGCCAATGGCAGCCTGGTCCGTGACAGTGCCGGCAAGGTGCTGGGGTCGGCATTGATTGCGCAGGATTTCAGCGGTGACAGCTGGTTTCACCCACGGCCATCGGCGGGAGCGTTTGCCACCGTGGCCAGTTCGGCCAGCAACCTGGCACCGAGCAACCCGGCTCTGGCGACACGGGTCAAGGACAGTGCCGCCCAGCTTGCCGTGCCGGGCCAGGGGCCGGTACCCCTGGCGCTGCTGACCACCTCGGGCAGCGGGCTGGACCCGCACTTGCCACCAGAGGCAATACGCTATCAACTAGCCCGTGTCGCTGCTGCTCGCAGCTTGCCGGTACAGGCTGTTGAACAACTGGTCGCGGAGCATATCGAGCGGCCGTTGGTGGGGCCGCCGGTGGTTAACGTGCTGCTGTTGAACAGGGCATTGGCGCAGTTGAAGAGCCCCTCACCCTGACCCTCTCCCGGAGGGAGAGGGGACTGACCGCACGCGGCTTCAAGAAAACCGCATATCAGCTCCCTCTCCCTCCGGGAGAGGGCTGGGGTGAGGGTAAAGCTTTCAGTCACACAATTTATCAGGAACCCCCCATGACTCATTCCGCCCGCGCCGATGCGTTGCTAGCCGATCTACCGCGCGCAGGCCGTGGCCGGCTTAAAGTGTTTCTCGGCGCGGCACCCGGCGTGGGCAAAACCTACGCCATGCTGCAAGCGGCTCATACGCAACTGCGCCAGGGTGTCGAAGTACTGGCCGGGGTGGTCGAAACCCATGGCCGCGCCGAGACCGAGGCCTTGCTCAATGGCTTGCCCCAGCAGCCCATGCTGCGCTCGGATTATCGCGGCGTGCAGCTTGAGGAAATGGACCTCGACGGTCTGCTTGCCGCCAGACCCAAGCTGGTACTGGTCGATGAGCTGGCCCACAGCAATGCCCCCGGCAGCCGTCACGCCAAGCGCTGGCAGGATGTGCAGGAATTGCTCGCGGCCGGGATCGATGTGTACACCACGGTCAACGTCCAGCATCTGGAAAGTCTCAACGATCAGGTGCGCGGCATCACCGGGGTCCAGGTGCGTGAGACCCTGCCGGACTGGGTTGTGCAGGAAGCCTACGAACTGCTGCTGATCGACCTGCCGCCCCGGGAACTGCTGGAGCGGCTGCGCGAGGGCAAGGTGTATGTACCTGAGCAGGCACGGGCAGCGATTGATGCGTTTTTCAGCCAGACCAATCTCAATGCTTTGCGCGAACTGGCAATGCAGACCGCTGCGGTGTATGTCGACGATGAACTGGACAAGGGCTATCGCCAGCAGGGGCAATCGGCTCCGGCGCTGCGCGGGCGTTTGCTGGTGGGGATCGACGGCGATACCCATGCCGAGCGCCTGGTGCGGCATGCCAGCCGGGTCGCGGAGCGTCGGCATCTGCCCTGGAGCCTGGTGCATGTGGACAACGGCCGGGCAGGCGACGAGCAATCACGCCTGCGCCTGCAAAGCGCCCAGCAACTGGCTGAGCGCCTGGGTGGCGAGGTGGTGTTGCTGCGTGCCGGTGAAGTGGCCAAAACCCTGATCCAGCATGCCGGCGAACGCCGTGCCAGCTTGCTGCTGGTGGGTCAGTCGCGGTTGACCTGGCGCCGTCGCCTGTTTGGCGGCGGACTGGCGGCGCGCTTGTTGCGTGACGCCCACGGCCTGGAAATCAACGTGCTCGACAATGAGCAGTCCCCTGTACCTGTCACCAACCGCCCGGAACACTCACTGGTGTGGTTCGACTACGGCCTGGCGCTGCTTGCCACGCTACTGGCCAGTGCCCTGGCCTGGGGAGTATCCAGCGTACTGGCGCTGCCCAATATCTCCCTGGTGTTTCTGGCTGCCGTGCTGCTGGTGGCCGTGCGCAGCAGCCTGGGGCCAGCATTGGCCTGTGCGGCGCTGTCATTTCTGGCCTATGACTTCCTCTTTATTCCGCCCAATTTCTCGTTCAGCATCCAGCGCGAAGAAGATGTGCTGACGTTGTTGTTCTTTCTGTTGATGGCGGCGCTCACTGGCAAACTGGCGGCTCGCCAGCGCCGGCAGTTGCAGGCCTTGCGCGACACTCAGCACGAAACCACCGAGCTTCTCGACCTGTCACGCAAGCTTACCGCCGCGACCGACCGCAAGGCTGTGGTCAATGCTGCCGGGCAGCATTTGAGCGGCTGGAAAGAGCTGGACATATGCCTGCTCAATCGCGATGGCAATGGCGGCTGGGACGTTGAAAGCGGCGGGCCGTTACAGTTCTGCGAAGCGGAGCGCGCCGCTGCTGACTGGGCCTGGGCCCACGACCAGCCTGCGGGCAAGGGTACGGGCACTTTGCCGATGGGCCGTTGGTGGTGGTGGCCGATCAGCGCCGAGGAGGGGCCATTGGCCTTGCTCGGCGTGTGCACGAGGCAGGGCCATTCACTAAGTGGCCAGCGTCGTCGGCTACTGATGGCTTTGAGCCAACCCCTGGCCCAGGCACTGGCGCGCGCGCGCTTGGCCCAGGACCTGGAAGCGGCCCGCCTGCACGGCGAAACCGAGCAGTTGCGCAGCGCACTGCTGGCATCGGTGTCCCATGATCTGCGCACACCGCTGACCAGCATGCGCGGCAGTATCGACACCTTGCTGGCCCTGGGCGAGGCGATCCCGTTGAGCGATCGCCGCGAGTTGCTCGAAGGCACCCGCGATGAGGCCGAGCGTCTGGACCGCTACATCCAGAACCTGCTGGACATGACCCGCCTGGGCCACGGTGCGCTCAAGCTGGCGCGCGACTGGGTGTCACCTGCCGACATTGCCGGCAGCGCCTTGAACCGCTTGCGTGCGGTGCTGGCGCCCTTGCAGGTGCAGGTGGATGTTGCGGCGCAATTGCCGCTGTTGCACGTGCATGGCGCCCTGATCGAGCAGGCGCTGGTCAATGTGCTGGAAAACGCTGCGCGCTTTTCACCTCCCCATGGCCAGTTGCAATTAACGGCGGGAGCCGATGAAAGCGAATTGTGGTTTGCCGTCAGTGACCAGGGCCCGGGGATCCCCGAGGAGGACAGGGTGAAGATTTTCGATATGTTTTATACCGCCGCACGGGGCGATCGCGGCGGGCAAGGCACGGGCCTGGGGCTCGCCATCTGCCAGGGCATGGTGGGGGCCCACGGCGGGCGGGTCAGCGTCGGCGAAGGCATCGGCGGGCAGGGTACGTGCATTACCCTGTATTTGCCGTTAAGCCTTCAACCGTGCCCCGAGAATGAAGGTCTGGAAAGTGAAGACTGATATTCTTTGGCTATCCCTCTATTGCGATAACAAGTCATGAGCCAGAGCGCGACCATTTTGGTCATCGACGATGAACCGCAGATTCGCAAATTCCTGCGTATCAGCCTGGTGTCCCAGGGATACACCGTGCTGGAGGCCGCGACCGGGGCCGATGGCTTGAGCCAGGCAGCGCTCGGACGGCCCGATGTGCTGGTGCTCGACCTGGGCTTGCCGGACATGGATGGCCAACAGGTACTGCGCGAGTTTCGCGAGTGGTCAAATGCGCCGGTACTGGTGCTCTCGGTGCGCGCCAGCGAAGCGCAAAAAGTCCAGGCACTGGACGGTGGGGCCAACGATTACGTGACCAAACCCTTCGGCATCCAGGAGTTTCTGGCACGAATCAGGGCCTTGTTGCGCCAGGCGCCTGTGGGCGAAACCCGGGAGTCGGCGCTTGAACTCGGCCCCTTGACCGTCGACCTGGCGTTCCGCCGTGTGCTGCTCGATGGCGTCGAAGTGGCGCTGACCCGCAAGGAATACGCGGTGCTGGCGCTCTTGGCGCGTCATCCGGGGCGGGTCATTACCCAGCAGCAATTGCTCAAGGATATTTGGGGCCCGAGCCATGTCGAAAACAGCCATTACCTGAGAATTGTCGTTGGCCATTTGCGCCAGAAACTGGCGGATGATCCGACCCGGCCACGGTATATCGTGACCGAAGCCGGGGTCGGCTACCGGTTGTTGGACGCCTCGTCCTTTTCGTAACGGTCCAGGGTGTCTTTTGCAATCAGGCGGCCCAGGGCGATCAGCTCTTGGGCTTTGTAGAACTCGAAAAACCGGCACACCCGCTTGGGCACGTTGATCAGGATATCGGGCGGGTAACCGGCGATCTTGTATTGCGCCAGTGAAGTCTGCATGACCTCGAAGCTCTGGTTGATCAAATCCAGCAGCGAGGCCGGGCCGACGTTGTCGATGATCACCGAGCCGGTGGCTGACTTGGGCGAGCCCTCTTCAGCGGCTGGGGAGGCGGTTTGCGGCGTGTCGAGCCAGGGATTGGGCTTTGCCTGGGCCAGCGGCTCGGCCTGGGGGTTGAGCAGTTCCTGTTCGAGGTTGAGCAAGTGCTCGGCCTGTTTGTTGCGAAACGGCATGCGCGAGCCCAGCGAACTCATCAGGTTGTCAAAGCGCCCCTTGAAAGCCGCCGGGCGCTGGATCACCGGCAACTGGTAGTGGCTCTGGTGGGTGGAGTTGAGGTTGACGGCGACGATCAGGTCGCAGTGGCTGGACACCACCGGCACGATGGGCAGCGGGTTGAGCAGGCTGCCGTCCACCAGCATGCGGTTGCCCTGCATCACCGGGGTAAACAGGCTGGGGATCGCTGCCGAGGCGCGCATGGCCTGGTGCAGGCAGCCCTCCTGAAACCAGATTTCCTGCTGGTGGGTGAGGTCGGTGGCGACGGCGGTGTAGGGGATGCGCAGGTCCTCGATATTGATTTCACCGACCATATTGCGGATCTGGCCGAAGACCTTTTCACCGCGAATCGCTCCAAGCCGGAAGCTGACATCCACCAGGCGCAGCACATCGAGGTAGTCCAGGCTTTGAATCCAGTCCCGGTACATGTCCAGTTTGCCGGCGGCGTAAATCCCGCCCACCACCGCGCCCATCGAGCAACCGGCGATACAGGCGATTTCATAGCCGCGGCTTTCCAGCTCTTCAATCACGCCGATATGGGCATAGCCCCGGGCACCGCCGGAGCCCAATACCAATGCAATACGTTTTTTCATGAACCCCACCTTCGCCTGACAGTCACTCACAATGCCTTTTTGTGACCCTGAGTGACAGCTTTTGGCATGAACGCGTATCTACCAGCTAGGCTAGTGCCTTGTAGCAATGACGGGTAGGTGTTGCCGGTTTTTTTGATTTTTACGTTGTGGCACTTTTATGCAGGTTGTTCGTCTGAGATTGCACTGAACTTTAATTTCTGAGGAAAACAACATGAAAGCATGGATTTGTGTACCGCTGATCGCGCTGGCGTTGGCAGGTTGTGCGGGTACCAAGGCGTATCGCGACAGTTGTGCGACGAACCTGGATTCGGCCTGGCATGAACTGGACCTGGCCAAGGCGGAAGGCTTCGCCGGGACTGTCAGCTACTCCAAGGCCTTGTCCTTGTTGACGGCGGCCAAGACCCAGCAGCAATTTGAAGCCTTTGAGGGTTGCACCAAAAAAGCCGAGAAGGCGCGTTTCTATATTCGTGAATCCCGCGCCGGGCGTTGAAGCGCAGCGGTAAAGGGGGAGGGGGAGGATGTCTGAGCTGGTTGACCGGATAGTGGCAAACATCGTGCGTCTGGAGGTCAGGTTACTGGCCTGTCAGGCGCGTCTGGAAGCCGATACGGACCCGGAGGCCCTGCACGACCTGCGCACCACTGTGCGCCGCTTGCGCAGCCTGTTGCGGCCTTTGCGCGGGTTGCCGGGGGTTGTGCAACTTGAAATGTCTGCATCCCAGGTTGGCGTGTTGACCACCCCCCTGCGTGATCTTGAAGTGCTGGCGGCACATTTGCAGGCGCACGGCTACACGGCGCAGGCGCAACGCCGCACGCAACAGTTGGCCGGCAGTTATGCCCGGGTGGCCGACAGTGAGCAGTTGGCTCAACTGTTGATGATCCTCGAGGTGTTTCCGCGCTTTTTGCGTGCTGCCGAGCGAGAAGGCCTGCTGCGTGGTTTGCGCCAGCGGATCGCAAAGGTCCTGGAAAAACAGTGGAAAACCCTGGAAAACGCTCTCAATGACCCTGGCCATGACCGCCATCGCGTAAGGTTGCTGATCAAGCGCGTACGCTATGCCGCTGAAGCCTACCCGGAGTTGAACCAGCTGCCGCCCTTGGTGCTGGCCCGCCTCAAGGGGGCACAGCAGGCGCTGGGCGAATGGCACGATGCCTGGCAATGGTTGCTGCAGGCCGGGCAACACGCCGACTTGCAACCCTGTGTGGCGCAATGGCAGGCCACCCTTGAGCACGGCGAAAAACGCGCTGACAAGGCGTTGGTCAAATTGAGTGCGGCTTGCTTTCACTCCTGATCTTTGGCCGATACAGCACTGTGCAGAGTCAGATGGATGGGTAGTATCCCGTCATATTTATCTGTTTCGAGGTGCTTATGCAGTTTTGCGAATTGGTTGCGGCGGTGCGCAACACGCCTTTGGACGTGACCATTCCGGCCGATTGGGGCCAGGGCCGCGCCAGCTTTGGCGGCCTGTTGGTGGCTTTGCAGTACGAAGCCATGCGCGCCCATGTGCCTGTCGAGCGGGCGTTGCGCTCATTGGCAGTGAGTTTTGTCGGGCCGGTGGCCGCCGATGTACCGGTGCGTTTCGAGGTTGAGGTGCTGCGCGAAGGCAAGGCGGTCAGCCAGGTGCTGGGGCGGGTGGTACAGGACGGTCAGGTCATGACCCTGGTACAAGGCAGCTTTGGCGCTGCGCGGGAGTCAGTGGCGAACGTGGACGGCTTGCCTGCGCCTGAGATGAAGGCGCCCGAAGATTGCCCGCTGTTGCCCTATATCAAAGGGGTTACCCCGGAGTTTATGCGTCATTTGTCCATGGCCTGGGCCGTGGGCGCACTGCCGTTTAGCGGTCGTGGAACGCGGGAAATGGGCGGCTGGGTACGTTTTGATGGCGGTGTTGAGGACGAACCTCTGACAGAAACCCATTTGCTGGCGCTGGTCGATACCTGGCCGCCTGCACTGCTGCCGTTACTGAACAAGCCGACAGCAGGCAGCACGCTGACCTGGACCATCGAGTTCGTGCAGCCACTGCCTAAGGTCAGCACGTTGCAGTGGTGCAAGTACCTGGCCGTCATCGAACATGCGCGGGATGGCTACGGCCATGTGGCGGCCAACCTGTGGGGCCCAGGCGGCGAGCTGATTGCGCTCAGCCGCCAGACCGTAGCCGTGTTCGGTTGATCAGAAGGTCTGGCTGTTATCCGTTGCGCTGGTGGCCTTGTGGCCCTGGCGTTGCAGGATCAGGGCCGCAAACAGGGCAACCAGACCGATCACCGCGCTGGTGGCGTTTTCACTGAAGACGCCCGACACCAGCAACAGAAAAGCCACCACCATCATCGGCACTGCGATCAGGTTGATTGCCTGATACGCGGTGTTTTGCTGGCCGTGCGGGTTGGAGCGCCATTGCCAGGCCGGTAGATTTGGATGACGTTTGCCCATGATTGCTCTCCTTGTTCGAGGGTTCAGCCTGGGCTGAACCGGATAAACAAATCATAGATTTATGGTCACCCTGCGGCGAATCAACAATGGCTATTGGCCTTATAGCTTTAGTTGACCAATCGCCCGATTCAACTCGCCTGCCAGGGTTGCCAGTTCATTGCTGGTAGTGGCCGAGTCGACGGTCTGTTGCACGGTGTTTTCGGTGACATCGCGGATGCTCACCACTGCCCGGTTCATCTCTTCCGCGACCTGGCTTTGCTGCTCGGCGGCCACGGCAATCTGGGTGTTGCTTTCGCGCATTTGCGCCACGGCGTGCGTGATCTCGGCCAATGCCGCGCCCGCTTCCTGGGCCTGCTGCACGCAGTCGTCGGCCTTGAACGAGCTTTCCTGCATAAAATCCACGGCGTCGCGGGTGCCCGCCTGCAAGGCCGAAACCATGGCGGTGATTTCGTCCGTGGATGTCTGCACGCGTTTGGCCAGGTGCCTCACTTCATCGGCGACCACGGCAAAGCCACGACCCATTTCACCTGCGCGAGCCGCTTCGATGGCCGCGTTCAACGCCAGCAGGTTGGTCTGTTCGGCGATGCTGTGAATCACACTGACCACGCCGTTGATCTTCTGGCTGTCCTGGGCCAGTTGCTGGATCATTTCTGCAGTGGTTTGCACCCCGGTGGACAGGCTGGCGATTGACTGTTGCACGCGGCTGACCACCTGCTGGCCACTCCCCGCCAGGTTGTCTGCGGTTTGCGACAGGTCGCGGGTAGCCCCAGCGTGTTGCGCAATATGGTAGACCGTGGCCGACATTTCATTGATTGCGGTGGCGGCCTGGTCGGTCTCGCTTTGCTGGCCGAGCATGCCGTGGCGCACCTCGTCCATGCTGCTGGCCAGGCGCGCGGCCCCGGCATCCAGTTGCGCGGCGGTTTGGGCCACGGTGTTCACCACCCGCTGGTAACCGGCCTGCATGGCATTGAAGGCGCTGGCCATCTGCCCGACCTCATCGGTACACGCCAGGGGCACCCGGGCGGACAGGTCACCGGTTTTCTCCACATGCAGCATCACGTCCTTGAGGGTGTTGAGCTGGCTCAGCAGGAAGCGGATCAGCAACTGCGAAGCGCAGAGCATGGCCAGCATCAGGATCAGCACGGCGGCGGCATAGTTGGGCAGCCGCTCGACAAACACCTGAGCCAGGCTAGGTGTATGGGCCAGCACGGCGATTTTTTGTCCGTCGTCGCGGGTCAGTACCTCGGCGCCCAGCAGCATATTGTGGCCGAACAACGGCATGGGATTGATTGAGACCCAGCCGTTGGCGTTGCCCAGTTGCGGCAGGGGTTGATCGTTGACGCTGGCGATCTGGTCGGGCGCCAGGGGCAGCAATTGGCTGGCCTCGGGCAAGGGCTGCCCGGCAGGCCAGGCACTGAGCAATTGCGCCTGGGCCCGGGCGTTGGCCTGGGCGGCGTTGCTGCGCGATTGCTGTTCCAGCTGCACGGCGTAGAGCACCAGCAGCAGTGTGGTGACAAAAGCCACCGCGTTGACAGCCCAGAATTTGTATTTGAGCGAGATGTTGCTAAGCCAGGTGCCCATGGGAGGTCTTCTCTGAATTGGCGCAAACAATATTGGCAAGGTGCCATCATTGTGCCGCTATTCAGTGACAATCTTGTTGATGTGGGTCAAAAGAGGCACTGCGTGGGAGCGGGCGTCAGTCTGTCAGTACCGGCAACCCGTAAAACGCCCGTGCACACGCGGTGGTGTGTTCGGCCAGGTCCTGCTCGCTTTCGCCACGGTGCACGGCCACTTCACGCAATACGTCGGTCAGGTAGGCCGGTTCGTTGCGACCATTTTTCGGTTTGGGCCGCAGGGTCCGCGGCAACAGGTACGGCGCATCACTTTCGAGCATCAGGCGACCGCGCGGGATATCACGTACCAGCGGGTGCAGGTGGGTACCGCGGCGCTCGTCGCAGATCCAGCCGGTAATGCCGATATGCAGGTCAAGGTCGAGGTAGCTGAACAGCGCCTTTTTCTCGCCGGTAAAGCAATGCACCACAGCAGCCGGCAAGCGGTCGCGGAAGTCGCGCAGGATTTCCAGCAAACGCTGGTTGGCATCACGCTCATGCAGAAAAACCGGCAGTTGCAGGTCAACAGCCAGCGCCAGATGTTCTTCCAGCACTTTCTCCTGCTGGGCGCGGGGCGAAAAGTCGCGGTTGAAGTCCAGCCCGCATTCACCCACCGCACACACGCCCGGTTCCTTGAGCAGGGCAAGCAACTGGCGGGCGCTGTCGCCGTTCCAGTCACTGGCCGAGTGCGGGTGAATGCCGGCCGTAGAGAACAGCCGCTGGCCGCTTTCGTCCAGCTCGCGGCACAGTTGCAAGGCCTGTTCGCTGCCTTCGACGCTGGTGCCGGTCAATACCAATTGGCACACCCCGGCCGCGTAGGCACGGTCGAGCACGGCCTGGTGTTTGCCGTCAAAGCTTGGGTTGGTCAGGTTGACGCCGATATCAATGAGTTGCATGGTTTTACCTCAGGCCACAGGCCTCGCAGCATATCAGAGCTGTAGATTTACAAGAAAAACCAAGAACTACAGACAGTTATGGTTGTCTTTGAATGCCGCAACAACGCAATGCCCGGTTGTTTAAAGGACGCATTGACTGTTTTGCGCGCTGATTCCAGCGCTTGAAAGCCTCACTTGAGGCAACCGGTTGTCGGGAAACCGACCGGGTGCTGGGCTGTATTCTTTCCGGAGAACGGATGACAAGACCGACGCTATTGATTGCGCTGTGCCTGCTGCTGTTGCCGCTACCGGCACTGGCACGCCTGACCGGACCTTTACAGGTCGGGCAGCCAAGCCAGGTCCGCGATCTGGCGCAAATCCGCAGCAGTCAGGTGTTGCGGGTGCTGGTCAATCAAAGCCGCAACAGCTCGGGCGAGGTGCAGGGGCAGGCGATTGGCGTTGAATACCATCGTCTGCGTGCGTTTGAACGCTACCTCAACAGCCATGCCCGCGATGGCCAGGAAATAACCCTCAAGATCATCCCTAAAGCCAAGGATCAACTGCTGGGCGCATTGTCCCGGGGTGAAGGCGATGTAGTTGCCCCGGGTGAGTTGATCGATTTCAAGCCCAGCCGCGCCATCAGCGCCAGTGATCCGATCGTCGACGATGTGCCCTTGTTGTTGGTGGGGGTCAAGGGCGAGCGGCGCTTTACCCGCCTTGAGCAACTGTCGGGCCGCACCGTGGCGTTGACCACCGGCAGTGCGGCGGGAGCCTCGGTCAATTTGATCAATCAAAAACTGGCCTTGCGCAAACTGCCCCCGGTGAAGATTGAGTGGGTAGATCCGACCCTGGCGGTGGAGGATGTGCTGGAGATGGTGCAGGCCGGGATTTTTCATTTGACCATCGTGGAGCGCCCGATTGCCGAGCGCTGGGCCACGCTGATGCCCAAGCTGCGTTTTGACCGCAAGGTGCTGGTCAGCGAGCCCGAGGCCATGCACTGGTATGTACGCCGTGATGCGTCGATGTTGCGGGCCAGCATCGACCGGTTTCTCGATGGCTACAAGGCCCCGGCCGATCAGGATGTGGCCTTTGAGCGGGTATACCGACGTTTGTACCGGGTGCATTACCCGTTGGCCCGGGCCGATCGCCAGCAGCTTGAAAAACTGCGCCCGGTGTTGCAAAAACATGCCCGGCAACAGGGCATGGACTGGTTGAACCTGGCAGCGCTGGCATTCAAGGAGTCTACCCTCAACCCTGAAGCCAAAGGCAGCGGCGGGGCGACAGGGCTACTCCAGATTACCCCCTCGGCCGCCCGGCGGGTGGGGGTCAACAATATTCAAAACGTCGATAGCAATGTGCAGGCCGGTGCCCGGTATCTGTCGCTGATCCGCCGCAAGTTCTTTGCCAGCCCCAAGCTCAACGAGCGTGAGCGCATGGCGTTTGTGCTGGCGGCTTACAACATGGGGCCGGAGCGGGTGCAGGGCATGCGGGCTGAAGCCAGGCGACGCGGCCTGAACCCCAATCAATGGTTCTTTCAGGTGGAACGTATTGCCATGGAGCAGGTGGGAATGGGGGCTGTCAGCTATGTTAATAGCGTGAATAAATACTATTTGGCCTTTGACCGGGAGCGGGATTCCCTGGAACCGGCAAAAGCTGAACTGGTCACACGCAAATAATCGAATAATTTGATTGTTTTGTCAGGTTTATTCGACTTTTAACATTATAAAAACTGATTAGTATGGCGAGCATTCCCCAACTGATGACCTAAAGGATTCCATCATGAGCAAATTGATCCATACCGTACTGGGCAGCCGCGCAGGTTATGGTTTGACGGTCTTGCGTATTTTCGTCGGTATTATCTTTGCCGCCCACGGTTCGCAAAAACTGTTCGGCTGGTTTGGCGGCGGGGGCCTGGCGGGCACGGCGCAATGGATGGAGAGCATTGGCCTGGCGCCGGGCATGTTGATGGCAGTGCTGGCGGGCGGTACCGAGTTTCTGGGCGGTCTGGCGCTGATTATTGGCTTGCTGGCGCGCCCTGCAGCCCTGGGCCTGTCGTTTACGTTGCTGGTGGCGATCTTCTCGGTGCATATCAGCAATGGCCTGTTTATGGCCAACAACGGCTATGAATTCGCCCTGGCCTTGCTGGGTGGTACCGTGGCAGTGCTGATCGAAGGTGCAGGCAAGTTGTCGATCGATCGTGCACTAGCTGACTGAAAACCCGATGCCAGTGAAAAGGCCCGCCCAGAGCGGGCCTTTTTCGTTCCAGATGATTGTTGACAGTAGTAAGCAGGTTTATCTAGGATGTTTTCTTGCGCCGATTTAAACAGCTACTTGCGGGGCGCCAGAGGGTCACAGACCGTCTAAGAGGCTTGAAACAGGCCTTGAAATACCGCTAAAGCGCTGGTTCGGTGTTGCCTCTCACCTGCCACGCAGAATCTTGAGGCGGAGAACCGATACATGAGTCACCCACGTCCCCTTGTACGTCTTGCGCCGATCTCGGCCAGCCCAACCTTGCGCAACCCAAAAATCCTCCTGGGCGGTAAGCATCAGCCTACGTTGCTGCGCTATCTCGATGGCTGGCCACGCCGCAAAGGGCGGCCTACGGCGTTTCTGATCCAGTTTGTGGAAGAGGGCGATCAACTGGCGCGATTTGCCGCTGACAGTTTTGACCTGGCGGTGATCCAGTCCCCCGATGCTGAAAATGCCGAGCGGGTGATTCACAACCTCACCCGTGTCAGCCGGCAGGGGTTGATAACCCTGCGCTGAGGCTCCAGCCCCGTAGCAGCCTCGTTCCTTCGGCAGCTGCTACGGATGGGATCAGAAACGCTCCAGCCGGTAAGGGTGCAACTCAGGCAGCGCGTGGGCACTGGTTGCCCCCGCCAACTGCGCGATCAGTTCAGCCGTTACCGCTGCCTGGGTCAGGCCCAAATGCTGATGGCCGAAGGCAAGCAGTACCTTGCCGTCGCACACCCGGTCGATGATCGGCAGTGAGTCCGGCAACGACGGGCGAAAGCCCATCCATGGCGTCGCGTCTTCAGCGCTAAGGTCATGGCGCAACAATCCTTTGCTCAGGCGATGCAGCTGCCAGGCGCGCTCCATGCTCGGCGGCGCTTCCAGGCCGGCAAATTCAACTGTACCCGCCAGCCTCAAGCCATCGCTCATCGGGGTCATGATGAATTTGCGTTCCAGTGAGGTGACGGCAAACGGCAGCCGGTCATGCTCGTGGGGCAGCATCAGGTGGTAACCGCGTTCGGTATCCAGCGGAACGTGCTTGCCGGTCAGGGTTGCGGTGAGTTTGGCCGAGTGGGCGCCGCAGGCGATCACGACCCGGCGGGCGGACACCTGGCCCTGGGCTGTCATCAGAGAAACTCCGGCCTCACTCAGTTGCCCGCCTGTGACCTGTTGCTTGAGAAACTGCACACCGCACTTTCTGGCAGCCTCTACCAGTTCGCAAACCACGCGATAGGGGTCGATAAAGTGCCCCGTGGCCGGAAAAAACAACCCGCCCTGAATCTGCTCGCTCAGTTGCGGCGCTGCCTTGTGTATGGCCCTGGCCTCCCAGAACTCGACCGGTACCTGCTGCTGGCGCATGCGTGCCTGCAGTGCCAGAAGTGGCTGCCGGGACTCGGAACGTTCGTACACCAGCAACGAACCGTCTTCGCGCATCAGGCCCGGGCAGTCAATGCCCTCCAGCAGCCTGTGCCAGGCACCCAGGCTGCTTTCGTTAAGTGCCCGAATACCGGCTACAGTGCGCTGAAAGGGTGCCTTGCGCAGGTTCAGCAGCAGACGCGTGAACCACGGCAGGGCCCGGGGCATATATTTCCAGTCCAGGCGCAGGGGGCCCATCGGGTCCATCAGCATGGCCGGCAAGCGCTTGAGAATCGACAGGTCGGCAATCGGGAACACCTGTTCGGTGGCCAGGTGCCCGGCATTGCCGAATGAGGCGCCATGGCCCGGTTCCTGCGGGTCGATGACCACCACCCGCTGGCCCTGGCGCGCCAGTTGCAGGGCACAGGCGACGCCGATGATTCCGGCGCCGACCACGGCAATGTCAGCTGTGTTTCCAGCGAAGTGATCAGGCATTTTCCAGTACTTCTCTGTGGCCATCGAGCAGGCGGCGCAAGTGCAGCGGGTTGGCGTGCTTGAGTGCCGTCGGCAACAGGCTGTCAGGGAAGTCCTGATAGCAGACAGGACGCAGGAAGCGCTGGATGGCCGCAGTGCCAACCGAGGTGGTACGGGTGTCCGAAGTCGCCGGGAAAGGCCCGCCGTGGACCATCGCGTCGCACACCTCAACCCCCGTTGGCCAGCCATTGACCAGCAAGCGACCAGCCTTGCGTTCCAGGGTCGCAAGCATGGCCCTGGCACTGTCGAGGTCGGCTTCATCCAGTTGCAGGGTGATGGTCAATTGGCCTTCAAGGTGCTCGAGCACCTGGCGGATCTCCTCGTCATCGGCGCATTGCACCACCAGCGCCGCAGCACCAAAGACTTCGGCCTGCAATGCAGGGTCGGCGAGGAAGTCCCCGGCCCGGGTCACAAACAGATGGGCCTGGCACTGGTTGGGTGTCTCCCCCCTCAAGCCGGCAGCGGCCTCTTGAGCACTGTTCAGTTCCTGCAAAGAGCCAATACCGGCTTCATAGGCCTGGAAAATCCCGGGAGTGAGCATCGTCTGGGCCGGGCTTTGCTGGACCAGCCGGGCAGCTGTGCTGATAAATCTATCCAGTGCCGGCCCTTGATGGCCGATAACCAGACCCGGGTTGGTGCAAAACTGGCCTGCCCCCTGGGTCAGAGATGCAACAAAGCCCTGCGCCAGTGATTCGCCGCGAGCCTGCAGCGCAGCGGGGAACAGCAGTACCGGGTTGATCGAGCTCATCTCCGCATACACCGGTATGGGTTCGGGGCGTGCTGCTGCCACTTTGCACAAAGCCATGCCGCCACTGCGCGAGCCGGTGAAGCCGACTGCCTTGATGCGTGGATCGCTGACCAGGGCAACACCGACTTCACGGCCGGAACCGAACAACAGGGAAAAGACCCCTTCAGGCAGGTCCGATTCTTTCACCGCACGGGCAATCGCATGGCCAACCAGTTCGCTGGTGCCAGGGTGGGCGCTGTGGGCCTTGACCACCACCGGGCAGCCGGCCGCCAGCGCCGAGGCAGTGTCGCCACCGGCCACGGAGAAGGCCAGCGGGAAGTTGCTGGCGCCGAATACCGCCACCGGCCCCAGTGGCACCTGGCGTTGGCGCAAATCTGCACGGGGCAGTGGTTGGCGCTCGGGCAGCGCGTTGTCGACCCGCACATCCAGCCATTCTCCAGCGCGTACGGTACGGGCAAAGGTACGCAGTTGCTGGCAGGTACGTGCGCGTTCACCGACGATGCGCGGGCGTGGCAGGCCTGATTCGCTGACGGCGCGGTCAATCAATTCATCGCCAAGGGCTTCGATTTCAGCGGCGATGGTTTCCAGAAAAGTGGCGCGAGTTTCCAGTGAGGTCTCGCGAAAGCTGTCAAAAGCCTCCTGGGCCAGGGTGCACGCCTGCTCGACATGTTCGCTGCCGCCGCCAAGGTAGGCCGGTTCGAGCACAGTGCCGGTGGCGGGATTGATCGCCCGGATCGCTTCGCGGTTACCGGTGATGGCTTGCTGACCGATCAGCATGTTGCCTGTCAGAGTCATGGCGTGTTCCTAAAAATGGGTTGGCTGGAACAAGGCGGCGCACATGATGTGCGCCGCTGTTCAGGGATGCAGGGCTGCGCTGCGGGTCAGGCGACGTTCTGTTCGGTGGACCAGGTTTTGTACCACTGGCGGAACAGGCTGTACTGGTTCTCGGCGTAGTGGCGTTGGGCATCGCTCAGCGCATCGGTGTCGTTGAAGTGCAGGCTGTATTCTGTGTCGCCATTGAGCACCATCAGGTGCTTGTAGTAGAGCACCAGGTCAGTGCCTTCATCGAACGACGAGAGCACCGCCAGGGCGGCTTCCAGCTCGCGGGCCAGGCGACGGGCTTTAGGGTCGCCCTTGGCCGCTTGCTTGCTCAGGGCCACCAGGTGCAACACTTCGCGAGGCAGGGCGTTGCCGATGCCGGTAATGGCGCCGGTGGCGTTGCAGTTGACGAAGCCATGCACAACCTGGGTGTCGACGCCGACCATCAGGGTCACATCATCGTCTTTGGAAGTGATGTGTTCGGCGGCGTAACGCATGTCGGCAGCACCGCCGAACTCTTTGAAGCCGATCAGGTTCGGGTATTGGCTACGCAGTTCGAAGAACAGGTCGGCGCGGGTGGCGAAGCCGTAGTACGGGCTGTTGTAGATAACCGCCGGTAGCTGTGGAGCGGCTTGCAGGATGGCGGCGAAGTGAGCTTTTTGCGCAGCAGGCGAGGCTGCACGGGACAGCAGGCGTGGAATCACCATCAGGCCCTGGGCGCCAACTTTGGCAGCGTGTGCCGCATGGGACACCGCTTCGCGGCTGTTTACGGCGCCGGTGCCGACGATGGTTGGGATGCCCGCAGCTACCAGGCGTGCCACACCTTCCTGGCGCTCGGCTTCGGTCAGCAAAGGCCAGTCACCCATGGAGCCGCAGTACACCACGGCACTCATGCCGATATCGATCAGTTCGCGGCCCTTGGCCACCAGCGCGTCGAAGTCCGGCTTGCGCTCGGCGGTGCAAGGGGTCATCAGGGCAGGCATGCAACCGGTGAAAATGTTATCGCTCATTGTTCTAACTCCTCGAGTCGTTTATTCGGATGTGTTTACGGCGAAGGGCTTAAATGCCCCACGCGAAAGGATCTTTTTCGTCGATCAGCAGCATGCTGTCGGCGGTCATATAGGCCTGGCCGGTAATGAACGGGCGAATGCGCTCGCCGTCCCATTGATAACTGCCGACAAACTGGCTGGCGGTGATGCTGGCCTGCACCCAGGGCTGGCCTGGAGCCAGCTTGCCGTCGGCGGCCAGGCACGCCAGCTTGGCGCTGGTGCCGGTGCCACAGGGCGAGCGGTCATAGGCCTTGCCCGGGCACATGACAAAGTTGCGGCTGTCGGCCTGGTCGTCGTCGGCAAACAGTTCGATATGGTCGATCAGGGCACCGTCTTCGCCGTGGATACCCTGTGCCTCAAGGGCCTTGAGCATGGTCCAGGTGTACTCGGTCAGGGCTTCGACATTGTCCAGTTGCAGTGTCTTGCCGTGATCGGAGACCAGGAAGAACCAGTTGCCGCCCCAGGCAATATCGCCCTGCACACGGCCATGCCCCGGCACCTCAACGGCGACCTGCTGGCGATAGCGGTAGGAGGGCACATTGCCTACGGTGACCTTGCCATCTGGATGCAGGGTGGCGGTGACCGGGCCGACCGGGGTGTCGATCTTGTGCTCGCCGATCTCGATCTGGCCCAGGTGATGCAGGGAGGCGATCAGGCCGATGGTGCCGTGGCCGCACATGCCCAGATAACCGGCATTGTTGAAGAAGATCACCCCGCACGTGGCATCCGCCGACACGGGCTCGCAGTACAGTGCACCGACCAGTACATCGTTGCCTCGGGGCTCCAGCAGGCAGGCCCGGCGCCATTGGTCATGCTGGTCGCGCAGGGTGTCGCGCTGCTCGGCAATGCTGCGCCCGGCCAGTTGCGGGAAGCCTTTGATCACCACGCGGGTGGGTTCGCCGCCGGTATGTGAATCAATGATATGGACTTGCTTCATGAACGTATCCCTTGGAAGAGAACAACGGCTCGGAGGACTACTGTGGTTAACGGTGTCTCAGGATGAAGTCTGGATAAACGCCCCCGTGGCGTGGCTGGCCGGGGTGTTACTGGCAAGTTCCGGGGCTTCTTCGCTGTCCTCGTCGTCTTCCAGCCGGACCAGATGAGCCGGCACGCCGGTGGCCGCGCCCCAGTAATAGATGCCCGTCGCACAAGCTGCGACGACCAGGGTGTCAAACGGGTGGGCAAGTACGCCCAGGCCACCGAAAGTGCCGAGTTTGGACAGCACCATGGTTACGGCGTAGAAGCCGATCAGCCACAAAGATGAGCGTACTTGCTGGCCCAGGCTCAGGTGGTTGGTCGGTACGAATCGCGAACACAGCAGGTACACCACGAACATCACGATTTGCAGGCCGAGCAGCCAGGACACGGTGTTCCAGCCTGACCAGTAAACAATCAGCGCAGCGACGATAAATGACAGCGGCCCCATCACCCCCATCCACTTGACCCGGAACGGGCGTGGCATGTCTGGGGCATTGCGGCGCAATGCGGCCACGGACACCGGTGCCACTGCGTAGCTCAGTACCAGGGCGGCAGATACCACGCTGATCAGGGCTTCCCAGGACGGGAAAGGCAGGGTCCAGAACACCGACAGGCCAAAGGTCAGCCACAGTGCCGGGCGCGGGATGCCGGACTTTTCATCGATGCGGGTGAAAATCTTGAAAAACGTGCCGGTTTGCGCCCAGCCATAAATCACCCGCGGTGTGGCATTCATGTAAATGTTGCCGCAGCCGCTTGGCGAGATCACCGCATCAGCCACCACCAGATAAGCCAGCCAGCCCACACCCAGAGCCAGGGCGATGTCGCGATAGGGCAATGCCAGTTCCTTGGTCACGCCGGCCCAGCCGTTGGCCAGCATTTCAGTGGGTACGCCGCCGAGGAAGGCCACTTGCAGCAGCACATAAATCACGGTCGACAACAGGACCGACAGGATCAGGGCAATCGGGATGGTGCGTTGCGGGTTCTTCACTTCACTGGCCACCGAAATGATCGGTGTCAGGCCCAGATAGGCGAAGATAATGCCGCCTGCAGAAACGGCCATCTGCACGCCCGACAGGCCGAACGGGGCGAAGCCCTGGGCGTAGAGATTTTCCGGTTTGAAGAAGGTGAACAGCACGCCGATGACCAGCAGCGGCACGATAAATTTGAATACGCTGACCAGGTTATTGGCCATGGCGAAGGTCTTCACGCTTCGGTAGTTGAGCATGAAAAACAGGCACAGCAGGCCGAACTGCAGGAGCCAGCCCAGGATCGAAGGGTCACTGGAGCCGGCCTTGGTCAGCTCGGGGAACCATGCCGCGGCGTATTGGCGGGCGGCGACCACTTCAATTGCCACCAGGCTGGAGAAGGCGATCAGGGTGATAAAGCCCATCAAGTAACCGAGCAACGGGCCATGGGAGTAAACCGGGTAACGAATGACGCCACCGGCGCGCGGCAGGGCAGCGCCCAGCTCGCAGTAAACGATGCCTAGCAACAGCACGGAAAAACCGCCCAGCAGCCAGGAAAAAATCCCAGCCGGGCCAGCGATCGCCGACACATGACTGGCTGCAAACAACCAGCCGGAACCGAAGATGGCACCCAGACCGATAAAGGTCAGGTCCATCAGTGAGAGCTGTTTCTTGAATTTGCCTTTACCTGACATAGCGTCGCCTTTTTGTGAGTTATTGGTTAGGCAGGTGTGATGTCATTTGCCATTGCGCCAATACGGTTGGCGGGTGTGCAATGGCGCTAGATTGAACGTCGGGGAAAGTTTGCGATTGATCTTTTCCATTGAAGCCGATGACGAAATCAGCACAATGCACCCAGGCGGCCGATACCTGGCCAGTGGTGGGAGAGTGAGTTTTATGACGCAGAATGCTTTTGCAATCCTGAGCCAGGGCAGCGAGTTGAGCCGCCCCGAGAGTCTTGAGCAGTTGCTCTCGGGGGTAGCCCTGTTGCTACCGATGCTCGATGCCATCCCCAATGCCGCGATCTTCATCAAGGACAATGCCGCGCGCTATGTACTGGCCAACCGCACCCTGGTCCAGCGCTGCGGCCTCAAGCAGTTGCAACCCCTGCTCGGCAAAACCAGCGCCGAGGTATTCCCCGCGCAGTTGGGGCCGGGCTATACCGAGCAGGATCGCCAGGTGCTGGAGCAGGGGCTGGTGCTTGAGGACCAGCTGGAACTGCATCTGTACGGGACCCGGGAGCCTGGCTGGTGCCTGACCCACAAGCGCCCGCTGTACAATCTCCAGGGCGAGATCATCGGCCTGGCCGGGATCTCCGTGGACTTGCAATCAGCCAGTGATACCCACCCGGCGTACCAGCGGCTGGCGGCAGTGGATGAGCACATTCGCACGCATTTCAACCGCCGCGTTACCCTGGGTGAGTTGACCCGTATTGCCGGAATCTCCGTGGCGCAACTGGAGCGCTACTGCAAGCGTGTGTTTCACCTGACGCCACGGCAGATGATCCAGAAGGTGCGTCTGGAACACGCCCATCGGCTGTTGCTGACCGATATTCCGATTACCCAGGTGGCCCTGCAGTGCGGATACACCGACCACAGCGCATTCACCCGCCAATTCAAGGCATTGACCGGCTTTACCCCGCGCCAGTATCGCCAGGCCACGGCACAGTGAGAGTGTCGCTGCGCTTGTGATTTTTATCAGCGCCTCTATGTATTTCGTCGCGCCGGGGTGCTAAGAGTCTGCCCTGGCCAATGCAACCTGCTGGAGAACGACCGCGAGTGAGTACCAACATCATCACCAGGCAAGGCCATGAAGCCCTGAAGCAGGAGCTTGACTACCTGTGGCGGGAAAAACGCCCGGATACCACACGCAAGGTGACCTGGGCAGCATCACTGGGTGATCGCAGCGAAAACGCTGACTACCAGTACAACAAGAAGTTGCTGCGCGAGATTGACCGACGGGTGCGCTACCTGCGCAAGCGCCTCGAGGATGTACGGGTGGTTGATTACTCGCCGGAGCAGGAAGGCCGGGTGTTTTTTGGTGCCTGGGTCGAAATTGAAAACGAGGCCGGGGACGTCAAGAAATTCCGCATTGTGGGTTACGACGAAATCTACGGACGCAACGACTACATCTCCATCGACTCACCGATGGCCCGTGCGCTGTTGAAGAAAGAGGTGGGCGACGAGGCAGTGGTGCAGACCCCGAGCGGGGAAGTGCTGTGGTGGATCAACGAGATTTATTACGAGAAAAGCTAGGGTAAAACCTGGGCGGATATTTAGCCGCTGCAGGGTTTAACTGGTGTACCGCGTACATATCCGGCATCTGCGTTTAACTGGAATATTGGTTTCGCCCTTACGGCGAGTCACTTTTTCCAGACGCCGAAAAAGTAACCAAAAAGGCTTGCCCCTGGCGTACGGCCTTCGCTGCGCTCAGGTTCCCTCGTTCCGGTCCCGCTCCGTGGGCCCGCCGCCACGGGCCATCCATGGCCCATCGCGGCTCTCCCGGCATCCATGCCGGTCGACCCACTGCGCAGAACCTCCTCTCGGCCTCCCGATGGGGCGGGTAGATCAAGATCAAAAGCCGTCGAGGCGGCCGACCGGCCGGCCTGTTTGAATGCAGGATTTTCGACCGACATATCTCCCTGTGGGAGCCGGGCTTGCCCGCGATGCAGGCACCTCGTTCTATCTCGAGGAACAAAGTGCTGCCATCGCGGGCAAGCCCGCTCCCATAACAGAGCCGGAGGGAGGGAGCCGGCGAACCTTGGCGAATCGGCCGAGTGGTAGGGCGAGGACCTTTTGGTTCCTTTTGGGTCCTTTCAAAATGGACTCGCCGTAAGGGCGAAACCAATATTTCAGTTAAACGCGAATGCAGGATATGTACGCGGCGTAACAGTTGAATCCCAAAACGACGATCGCAGCCTCGCTGCGCTCGTCAACGCCAGGATTTATAGTGTCTGGCCATATCAACCCTCGCGCAACACCGTCAACGGGCTGGCATTCAGCGCCCTGCGTGTGCCAAACACGCCCGCACCGCCCACCATCACCGCGCCCAACACCGGCAACAGCAACAACCACGGATGTGGGTGCCACGGCAGGTCAAAGGCAAAGCGGTAAAGCACCAGACTGACCAGTTCGGCCCCTAGCGCCGCCAGCAGGCCGCTGGTGGCGCCCAGCAAGCCGAACTCGATGCGCCGGGCCTTCACCAGCAGTTGCCGCTCGGCCCCCAGCGCGCGCAGCAGGGCGCCCTGGCGAATGCGTTCATCCAGGGTGGATTGCAAGCCGGAAAACAGCACCGCCATGCCCGCCGCCAACACAAACAGCAGCACGTATTCCACAGCAATGGTCACTTGCGCCAGGATGCTGCGCAGTTGCTCCAGCAATGCATCGATAGGCAAGATGGTCACGGCCGGGAAGGTGCGCGACAGTTCGATGATTTCCTTGTCGTGTCCCGGTGCCAGGTAAAAGCTGGTGAGGTAGGTGGCCGGCAAGTCCTGCAAGGTGCCAGGCTGGAAAATCATGAAAAAGTTGGGCTGGAAGTTGTCCCAGTTGATGCTGCGCAAACTGGTGACCCGTGCTTCGCGATTGACACCGGCAATGGTGAAGGTCATCAGGTCGCCCAGCTTCAGCTTGAGGCTTTCGGCGACTTTGGCTTCCACTGAAACGCCCGGCACATCGCCTTCGGGCTTCGGGCCCCACCAGCTACCTGCTGTCAGCTGGTTTTCGGCAGGCAGGTCAGCCGCCCAGGTCAGGCTCAGGTCGCGCTGGATGGCCTTGTCGCCACTGGAGTCCTTGCTGACGATGTCTTGCACCGGTTCGCCATTGATGCTGATCAGACGCCCCGGAATGACCGGGTACAGCGGCGCAGCGCGGGCCTGAAGGGTCATCAGGTGGGCGCCGAAAGCCTCCTTGTCGGCCGGCAGGATATTCAGCGCAAAGTAGTTGGGTGCATCTTTGGGCAACTGGTTTTGCCAGGTGTCGAGCAATTCGCCGCGCAGCAGGGCGATCAGGGCCATCGACAGCAGGATCAGGCCAAAGGCCAGGGCCTGGCCCGCCGCGGCCAGCGGATGGCGCAGCAACTGACCCAGCCCCAGGCGCCAGGGCAGTGAGGCACGGGCCAGCAGGCGGCGCAGACTTTGCAGGCCCAGCAGCAGGATTCCGCCAAGCACCACGGCGGCAATCACGCCACCCCCGAGCAGGGCGAAGGTCAGCACCAGGTCCAGGCTCATGCGCCACATGATCAGCCCCAGTGCCAGCAGCGCCGCGCCGTAGACGGTCCAGGTGCTGGACGGAATCGGCAGCAAATCGCGGCGCAACACCCGCAGTGGAGGTACGCGGCCCAGTGCCGCGAGCGGCGGCAAGGCGAAACCAGCCAGCGCCACCAGCCCGGTACCCATCCCGGCAATCGCCTGCATCAGGCCGCCGGGCGGTACGTTAGCCGGTAGCAGGTCATGCAACAGGGCGAACAGTCCAAGTTGCGCGAGCCAGCCGAGAAAGGCGCCGGCGAGGCTGGCCATCAGCCCGAGCACACTCAGTTGCAGGGTAAACAACCAGAGTGTTTCGCGCCGTGACAGGCCGAGGCAACGCAGCAGGGCGCTGGCATCGAAACGCCGATTGGCAAAGCGGGTGGCAGACAACGCCACGGCCACGCCCGCCAGCAGCACCGCCACCAGGCTGGCCATGTTCAGGTAACGCTCGGCCTTGCCCAGCGCACCGCCGATCTGCTGGTTGCCGTCACGGCCGTCCAGGAGGCGCTGGTTGGCGTCCAGGCCAGGCTTGATCACCTGGCGATACGATTCCAGCGCCGGTGCTTCACCGCGCCACAGTTCGCGGTAGGTGACACGGCTGCCCGGTTGTACGATGCCGGTGGAGGCAAGGTCGTCCAGATTGATCAGTACTCGTGGGGTCAGGCTGTAAAGGTTGCCGGCCCGGTCGGGTTCGTAAGTCAGCACGCGGGTGATACGCACGGTTTTTGAACCGACATCGATTTCATCGCCGACCTTCAGGTCCAGCGCGGTCAGCAGTCGGGCTTCGGCCCAGGCCTCACCGGATTTGGGACCGCCCCCAGGCTGTTCTTCGGCATAGGGCTGCGGGGCGCTTTTCAGTTCGCCGCGCAACGGGTAGGCATCGTCTGCCGCCTTGATGCTGGAGAGCTGAATGCCATTGTCGGTGGCAATCACGCTGGCGAATTCGACCACCCGGGCGTGTTCGAGGCCCAGGTCGTTGCCGACCTTGATTTGTTCTTCACGGGCCGGGGCCGTGCCATCAAGCACCAGGTCGGCGCCGAGGAACTCGGTGGCACGCAACAACATCGCGCCATTGAGGCGGGCACCGAAGTAGCCGATGGCCGTGCTGGCCGCCACGGCGACCAGCAGGGCGAAGAACAGCACCCGCAGCTCGCCGGCGCGGGCATCGCGCAGTAATTGGCGTACGGCCAGACTCAGCATGCGCAACAGCGGCAGACGTGCCATCAGGGCTCCAGAGGGCCGACCAGATGGCCAGCTTCAAGACGGATCAGGCGCCGGCAACGATGGGCCAGGCGTTCGTCATGGGTCACCAGCACCAGGGTGGTGCCGTTTTCCTTGTTCAGTTCAAAGAGCAGGTCGGTGATGCGCTCGCCAGTGTGGCTGTCCAGGTTGCCGGTGGGTTCATCGGCAAACAGCACGTCGGGATTGGCGGCAAATGCCCGGGCAATGGCAACCCGTTGCTGCTCGCCGCCGGACAGCTGGCGTGGCGAGTGACTCAGGCGCTGGCCCAGGCCGACGCGTTCCAGCAGGTGGCGGGCATGCTCGCGGGCATCCTTGCGACCCTCCAGTTCCAGCGGCAGCATGACGTTTTCCAGGGCATTGAGGCTGTCGAGCAGCTGGAATGACTGGAACACAAAGCCCACGTGTTCGGCCCGCACCCGGGCGCGCTGGTCTTCGTCCAGGGTGCTCAGGGCTCGCCCGGCCAGGATTACTTCGCCCTGGCTGGGCAGGTCGAGGCCGGCGAGCAGGCCCAGCAGCGTCGATTTGCCTGAACCTGAGGCGCCGACAATCGCCAGGCTGTCGCCCTTGCTCAGTTCGAGGCTCAAGGAGTGCAGGATGGTTAACTCGCCTTCCGCGCTGGGAACCACTTTGCTAAGGTTCTGCGCGGTGAGAATACTTTCGCCCATGGAGAATCCAATGCGTGTGTGGTTTTTAAGTGTTGCTCTGGCCCTGATGTGCGTGGCACAGACGGCAACGGCGGGAACTGTCTTGATCGTCGGCGATAGTATCAGCGCGGCTTTCGGCCTGGATACCCGTCAGGGATGGGTGTCTTTGCTCGAACAGCGGCTCAGGGAGCAAGGCTACGACGACAAGGTGGTCAATGCTTCGATCAGTGGCGACACCAGCGCCGGAGGGCTGGCGCGGCTTCCTGCGCTGCTTGCAGAGCATAAACCGGATGTAGTGATTATCGAGCTGGGTGGCAACGATGGCCTGCGCGGGCAGCTCCCTGCGCAATTGAAACAAAATCTTGCAGGAATGATCGATGCCTCGCAGCAGGCGGGTGCCAAGGTGTTGCTGTTGGGGATGCAATTGCCGCCCAATTATGGCGCGCGTTACACCCGGGCTTTTGCTGCGGTGTACAGCGAGCTGGGCAAGGAAAAAAACGTTGCCCTGGTGCCGTTTTTGCTTGAGGGCGTGGGCGGCAAGCCCGAACTGATGCAGGCCGATCGCATCCACCCGGCAGTCGGTGCGCAGGGGCTTTTGCTGGATAATGTGTGGCCGGCGTTAAAACCCCTGCTTTGATGCTTTTCTAGTGGCAGTGTTTCGGCTAAGGTGGCGCCCCCCCGATTTGGAGCCCTCGATGTCGCGTCCTGCCTGGTCTTTATATGCCTATCAACTGATCGAGCCCGATGAGCAGCTCGATCTGTTCGCCTGCCAGGAGGTACGGGTGCATCTGGTGACACGTCAACTGGAGCTGGGAGGCACCATTGACCGCACCTTGTGTGGCTCATTGCTGCCGGCGCAACCGCGTTGGTCGGATGTCACCCGCAAGGTGTTTCAGGACCACCGGTTATGCCCGCTGTGCCGGGCAATCATCGAGTCGCAGCGCCGGGGCACGGAGCCCATCTGGCCAGAGTTGCGCTTTGAACTATGATCTTACCTGTTTGATGCCCTGACCGGCTCACGCTCCCCGTGGGCGCGGTGTACACTCCCTTTTTTTGTCCCCCGTTGATTATGCGAAGGATGTTCCGGATGTTGTCGCGCCTACCTGCAGTTACCCGCTACCTGTCCGTTGCCGCACTTTGTGTTGCGGGTCCCGCGGTCGCGCTTGAATTCCCGCTGCCACCGCCTGGCGAAGATGTCGTTGGCGAAGTGCAGGTGATCAAAGGCAAGTACGAAGACTCCTTTGCCGACCTGGGTAACCAGTACGAGCTGGGCTATTCGGAAATGATCGCTGCCAACCCCGGGGTAGACGCCTGGCTGCCGGTCAAAAAGAACCCGGACGGCACCCTCGTCGATACCGATATCGTGTTGCCGACCCAGTTCATCCTGCCGCCGGGTAAGCGTGAGGGGATCGTGATCAACCTCGCCGAATACCGCCTGTATTATTATCCCAAGGACCAGAACAAGGTTTACACCTTCCCGCTGGGGATTGGCCGCGAAGGTTGGGGATCGCCCCTGGGGCAAACCAAAATCACCGCCAAGACGCCCAATCCGACCTGGACACCGCCGGCTTCGATCAAGGCCGAGCACGCCAAAAATGGTGACCCGCTGCCTAACGTGGTGCCCGCAGGCCCCGATAACCCGCTGGGTCCGTTCAAGTTCACCCTCGGCATGCCGGGCTACCTGATCCACGGCTCCAACGCCAAGTTCGGCATTGGCACGGGCACCAGCCACGGCTGCTTCCGCATGCTTAACCAGAACGTGCTGCAAATGGCGCAGATGGTGCCGGTGGGTACGCCGGTGCGGATCATCAACGAGCCGTACAAAATTGGCGTCAGTGGCGGCAAGGTGTTCCTTGAAGTTCACGAGCCGTTGAACGTGAAGGATGGTTCGTTGCTGGCCGTGAGCGACAAGTCGCACTTGACCCCTGAAGACTTGCAGAACAAGTACGCAGGCTTCATGAACTTCCTGCTCAAGCATCAGGACCTTGAAAACAGCATCCAGATAGACAAGGATCTGGCATTCCCGGTAGTGGGAGCAGAAACCGGCATACCTGCAGTAATAGGCACAACCAATACCGGTATGGCTACTGGCCAGTCGCTGGATTATGTGCAGTAAGCCGTACTGAACAAGCGCAATAAAAAGCCGCCCCGGTTAATACCCCTGGCGGCTTTTTTATTGCCTGTTTAGTGACCGGCAGGCAATAAAAAAGCCGACCTATAAATAGGTCGGCTTGATAACAGTCCCGAAGGACTATTACTTGCGGCTTGCTTTTTCAAGCATGCGCAGAGCGCGCTCGTTAGCTTCGTCAGCAGTCTGTTGTGCTTTTTGAGCAGCAGCCAGAGCTTCATCAGCTTTACGGTAGGCTTCGTCAGCACGAGCCTGGGAGCGAGCTGCTGCATCTTCAGTTGCAGTCAGACGGGCTTCAGTTTCTTTAGATACGCTGCTGCAACCGGTAGCCAGAACTGCGGCCAATGCCAGAGCAGAGAATTTCAGAACGTTGTTCATCGTGTTCCCCTTCAAGGACTTTCTAATTGAAGCTGTTCCTTCAAAGTGAGGAAACAGCCGGCGTACATAGTACCCATTACTTGTAGTAAGTAAAATGACCTAGCGCAAGAACCAAAAAAAATAATTGGCTGGCAATCTCGGTAGGCTAGCTTTAACAGATTGTGTTTGTAAAACAGTCAGTTTGGAGTGCCCTAAGTGGCATCAGAGTGATGGCGCAGCGTGACTTTAAGTGCGGTTGAACGTCATAGCCTCCACCTTCCGGAAAATGTTCAGGGCCGGGTCAAGGATGTCGGGCCGGCGAAACGTTGGTGCGGGCCTGATCTGCTGACAACTGGCTGCCCCGGGAAGTGAACATTTGCACTAGAGTGGCTACTCTCTAATCAGGCCTGCCGGCACATCCCGGGCTGGCAGCGCGTGCGTGATGGCGTAGTAGTTCCCTCGGCGGAAAAACATCAGTAAGGTAGGGGTCACACTACAAGACCCGCGAGGAGCAATGATGAGCGAGGCGTTGTCTATCCACCATGACCAGGCAGGTCACCAGTTTGAGACCACTGTCGACGGTCATCGTGCTTACCTGACCTACATGGATCTGGGTAAGCAGACTCTGGATATCTATCGCACGTTTGTGCCTAACGCCCTGCGTGGTCGGGGTATTGCGGCAGCCTTGACGGAGCAGGCGCTCGATTACGCAGACAAGATGGGCTATGAGGTGATTCCCTCATGTTCATACGTTGAGCGCTATATGGAACGCCACAAGCGCCCTCAGGCCAATACCTGAAGAACACGCACACAAAAACGCCGGGCATGCCCGGCGTTTTTGTGTGCGTCTGCAACCGTGCGGAACTGGCGCCAAACTATTGTGGGAGCGAGCAAGCCCGCTCCCACATGGGCTGTTAGCCGCGGGTGCGCTTTGGCAACACATCCTTGAGCTTGGCATGCATGCTGCGCAAGGTGGTCTCGGTAGCCGACCAGTCGATGCAGGCATCAGTGATCGACACGCCGTACTGCAAGTCTTCAAGGTTTTTAGGAATTGCCTGGCAGCCCCAGTTCAAGTGACTCTCAACCATCAGGCCGATAATCGACTGGTTGCCCTCGACGATCTGGTTGGCCACGTTTTCCATGACCAGCGGCTGCAGGGCCGGGTCCTTGTTGGAATTGGCGTGGCTGCAATCGACCATGATGTTCGGGGTGATCCTGGCCTTGGTCAGTGCCTGCTCGCAGAGCGCAACGCTGACGGAGTCATAGTTCGGTTTGCCGTTGCCGCCGCGCAATACCACATGACCGTAGGCATTGCCCTTGGTGGTGACGATCGACACGCCGCCTTCCTGGTTGATACCCAGGAAACGATGCGGGCTTGAAACCGACTGCAAGGCATTGATCGCAACCGTCAGGCCGCCATCGGTGCCGTTCTTGAAGCCTACGGCCGAAGACAGGCCGGACGCCATTTCACGGTGAGTCTGGGACTCAGTGGTGCGTGCGCCGATGGCCGACCAGCTGATGAGGTCCTGCAAGTACTGCGGGGAAATCGGGTCGAGGGCTTCAGTTGCGGTTGGCAGGCCCATTTCGGCCAGGTCCAGCAGCAGCTTGCGACCAATATGCAGACCGTCCTGGATCTTGAACGAGTCGTCCAGATACGGGTCGTTGATAAGGCCTTTCCAGCCCACGGTGGTACGGGGCTTTTCGAAATAAACCCGCATGACCAGATACAGCGTGTCGCTGACTTCAGCCGCAAGCACCTTCAGGCGCTCGGCGTATTCATGGGCAGCCTTGAGATCGTGAATCGAGCAAGGCCCGATGACAACGAACAGTCGATGGTCAGTGCCATCCAGGATGTTGCGAATCACCTCGCGCCCTTTGGTCACGGTCCGCAGCGCTGTTTCGCTGAGAGGAATCTCGCGTTTGAGCTGTTCAGGGGTGATCAGGGTTTCGTTGGAGGCAACGTTTAGGTCGTCGATCGGTAAATCAGCCATCGTGTTACTCGTCAGGTCACGGGTGCCGGCCGCCAGCGATCCCCGTGCGGCGGAGCACAGCTTGATTGAGCGCATCGGGGAGCCGAACCTTAACGCGTTATCCGGTAGGTCGACAATGGGCAGGTACAGCTTTAATCCAGCACGGCCTGCGCCATTGCGTGGTCCATGGTGGCTTGCGAGAACTCCACGGCGTGATGAGTGACCCATTCCAGAGCCAGGGCTTGCAGGTCCTGGGGGCAGGGGCTTTGTTGCTGCTGCAGGCGTGAGAAGTGTTCGATCTGACAGACCTGTTCGCCCATTCGCGCACCAAACAGGGTTTGTTCATCAATCAAGGCAACGCCGATGCGGTAACCCTCCTTGCGCTTTTCGCACCAGGCTATATAGCCCGGATAACGTGCGTTTTCCCCCAGGGTAGGCATGGACATATCAACGGCGGTGCCGCATCGCCAGCTTCTGTCGCTGTTGCATGCCACGCCGCCGAGGCTGATAGAGTGCAGCTTCTGGCGCGGCAGTGAAGGTTGGTTGCGTAGCGTTATCTCAACGGGAATATCATCTGGGTGAGGTAAAAAACGACCCATGAATTCGGACTCCAGGTGCCATTAAATTAGTATTGTCTTATGAGTATAGTGACTGCGATGGAACTGACTGACTTTGATGCCGACCAGCTACTGCTGGCACTTCCCGGCACCTCGCTGGTCATCTTTACCGGTGCGGGCTGTTCGGCGTGCCGAGTGGCCCGGCGCATGCTGCCCGACATGCAATTGCCCGTTGAACGGTTGTGCTGGATTGATGCCGGCAACAACGGCGGGTTGGTCGAGCGCTACGAAATTTTCCATCTGCCTAGCCTGTTTGTGGTGCACAACGGGGCCTTTTACGGTGAGTTGAAATCGCGCCTGAGCGAAGGTGAGCTGGCACATCATGTTCGGCTGGCCTTGATGCTTGAGCCTGACGAGCTACCGTGAAGCAACGTTTGAACCCGCTTTAGTGCTGTGGAGGCGATATGAGCAAAGGCTTAAAGGGCAAGCTGGTGCTGGCCATTTCTTCTCGGGCCCTGTTCGACTTGAGCGATAGCCATCAGGTGTACCTGGCCCAGGGGATCGAGGCGTACCGGCAATACCAGATCGAACATGAAGATGAAGTACTGGCCCCGGGGGATGCCTTTGCGCTGGTCAAGAAGCTCCTGAGCTTTAATGCCAGCCTTGGCCGGGAGCGGGTCGAGGTGGTGCTGGTCTCGCGTAACAGCGCCGATACCGGGCTGCGGGTGTTCAATTCGATCCAGCATTACGGCCTGAATATTTCCCGGGCAGCGTTCTCGGGCGGGCGCAACCCCCATCCCTATCTCAATGCTTTTGGTTGTGATCTGTTTTTGTCGACCCATGCCGAGGATGTGCGCAGTGCCCTGGATGCGGGTTTTGCAGCCGCAACCATTCTCTCGGGTGGCTCACTGCGTGCCGAAAGCAATGAACTGCGGATTGCCTTTGACGGTGATGCGGTGCTGTTTTCCGACGAGTCGGAGCGGGTTTTCCAGTCCGGAGGCCTGGAGGCATTTCAGTCCCTTGAGCGCGAATCTGCGCGCAATCCGCTGCGGGGCGGGCCCTTCAAGGGCTTTCTGGAGGCTTTAAACCTGTTGCAACGCGAGTTCCCCGATGACAACTGCCCGATTCGCACTGCGCTGGTCACTGCCCGTTCGGCTCCTGCCCATGAACGGGTGATCCGCACGTTGCGTGACTGGGACATTCGTCTGGATGAATCGCTTTTTCTGGGCGGGCTGGATAAATCGGCCTTTCTCGAAGCCTTTGCTGCGGATGTATTTTTTGATGACCAGGCCGGTCATTGCGAGAGGGCGCGCCAGGTGGTGGCGACCGGCCATGTGCCTCACGGCATCAGCAATGAATCCAGGGATTTCGCCCCCGAATAAGCATTGCCGGCGAGTTGCCGAGCGGAGCATCGCACTTGTCCCGACGCTGCTAAGCTCAACTTACTTCGTATATTGACGCTGTCGGGAAGGTCGCATGATTCGCTCAATCCTGTACGCCACTGACCTCGGCATTTACGCGCCCGTTGTGATGCAGCATGCGCTTGGAATGGCCCGCAGTTTCAGCGCCGATCTGTTTGTGTTGCATGTGGTTGAGCCCATGGGCCTGTTTGCCGAGTCGGTACTGCAGAGCTATCTCGATGAGCAGGCGTTGAGCGAGCTGCACCAGCAGGGCATGAGCACAATGCTTTCCAATATCGAGTTGCGGGTATTGGAGAGTCTTCGCGAAGAGTTGGCGGGGTGGGAACAGGAACTGGCCTTGATCCGATCGGTCAAGGTTATTCAAGGGGAGCCTTCACACGTCATTCTGGAGCAGTCGCAAAAGCTTTCAGTAGACCTGCTCATACTGGGCAGTCATGCCCAGCCCTCGGGGGGCGAATCGCATTTGGGGCGTACGGCCGCCCGAGTTATCGAGCTGGCCAAGATACCGGTGTATCTGGTGCCCCTGATGCAGCGCCGGCGCAGTGCTGATGTGTAAGGCTGATGAATCAATAAAAATGATAAAAAAGTTCTAGATTTCTTATTCCAACCTTCCATATAGTTATATATCGCCGCCGATGCCTTGGCGCCTATCAGCTTTGAGGGATGCATATGAAGCTTCAACAATTGCGCTACATCTGGGAAGTGGCGCACCACGACCTCAACGTTTCGGCCACCGCGCAGAGTCTTTACACCTCACAGCCGGGTATCAGCAAACAGATCCGCCTGCTTGAAGACGAACTGGGCGTCGAGGTATTTGCCCGCAGCGGCAAACATCTGACTCGCGTCACTCCGGCTGGCGAGCGCATCATCACGACCGCTGGCGAGATCCTGCGCAAGGTCGAAAGCATCAAGCAGATCGCCCAGGAATTCTCCAACGAGAAAAAGGGTACGCTGTCGATTGCCACCACCCACACCCAGGCGCGTTATGCATTGCCGCCGGTGATCAGCAACTTTATCAAGCAGTATCCGGACGTAGCCCTGCATATGCACCAGGGTTCGCCCATGCAGATCGCCGAGATGGCCGCCGATGGCACTGTCGATTTTGCCATTGCCACTGAAGCCCTTGAGCTGTTCGGCGACCTGGTGATGATGCCGTGCTACCGCTGGAATCGCTGCGTCGTGGTGCCTCAGGGTCACCCGCTGACCAAACTGCCAAAGCTGACCCTCGAAGCGCTGGCCGAATACCCGATCGTGACCTATGTGTTCGGCTTTACCGGTCGCTCCAAGCTCGACGAGGCGTTCAGCCATCGTGGCCTGACCCCTAAAGTGGTATTTACCGCTGCCGACGCCGACGTGATCAAAACCTATGTGCGTTTGGGCCTGGGTGTTGGCATCGTGGCCAAAATGGCCGTCGACACCAATCTGGATAAAGATCTGGTGGTCCTTGATGCCAGCGAGCTGTTCGAGTCCAGCATCACCAAAATCGGTTTCCGTCGTGGCACTTTCCTGCGCGGATTCATGTGCGACTTTATCGAGAAATTTGCCCCGCACCTCACCCGTGAAGTGATGGCCAAAGCGATTGCCTGCCACAACAAGCAAGAGCTGGAAGAGCTGTTTGAAGGCGTGGAATTGCCGGTTCACTGATTCGCCGGCCCTGTACTACCCCTGTGGGAGCGGGCTTGCCCGCGATGGCATCGACGCGATCTGATTCAAGGATCGCGCCGTCTGCATCGCGAGCAAGCCCGCTCCCACATTTGGTTCGCAGGGCTGTAATTGCTGCACACTGGCCAGGCGCTGGCTGAGCGCTTTATGGATATTTATTTAGTGCCCGCCAGAAACGCACTTATTTGAAACTAAGGGCTCCACTGACTTCCAGGAGCCCGGACATGAATCACCCCATCCATAGCACTTGCCCCGCCAGGCGCGCGTTGCGCACAGGGGGGATGAATGACGATACGCAAGGAAACGGTCCCGAAACACAGGCGTTGCTTAGACCAAGACCGGAGCTAAGCCCCAGATTTATCAGCGCCGATGACGCTGCGGTCTATGCCCATGACCTGATCGGCAACCGTCGTGACAAAGAGTACGGTGGTTTTATCCTGAGCAAGGACGGCCGGTTTTACGCGACATTGCCGGTGTGCAGCGACGGGAACCTGTTTCGTCCGTCCGATGTGCTTTCGCGAGCCTCTAATGGCGATATGGTGCCGCCGCAAGGCTACGTGCTTGAAGGCCTCTATCACTCACATGCAGCGTTCCAGCGAACAATTTTGGCAGGTGATCCCGAAAGCGAGTTGCAGGACAATTTTTTCTCGTTGATGGACTTGCGCATGGCCATAGCCTTTCGCCATAACTATCCGCGTTTGTACTTGTCCAGCGTGGATCAAAGCCTGATCTGCTATGCGGCCAGCGGCTCGGCCCAGGAGCTGGCGCTGGAACCGTTGCTGATGCTGGTACACCCGCAAACGCCTGATCACCTTGAGCAGTCGTATCCGCCTAGCATTTTTCTGCCCAGCCACCTGCTGTCGATGGTGCATGTCGCCGGGGAGCTGACTGTGGTGCTTGCGGGCTCGTTCTGGCGCAGGCGCGGCAGGATTTCCGCGGGGTGGCGGGAATGGCAGGCGCAAATCCTCTGGGAGGCCGACGTGCCGCCCATTTATGGGCCCGCTCTTGCCAGTGCCGATGCCGCTGCATTGTTTGCCCACAGCCAACTGAGCCAAGGTCGCCAGACCCAGCAGGCGGGCTTTATCCTCAAACATTCGCAAACTTCATCGTTTATTTGCACCCGGCCCCTGTCAACGGTCTACCGCACGTTCGACCGACCTGAGGTTTTTCCCAGGAACAGCGGCGGCATACCGCAATTGCCAGAGGGCTATCAGATGAACGCGGTGTATCACACGGCGGATGTCCATCGCTATACCGTGCCTGTGGCGCAGGCTCGCGTGTTGAGCGACTTTTTGAGCCCGGACAACCTGTGGGTCGATTTCTTATTGATGCAGGCGACCCCCGGCACACGTGCCTATTTTTCTGCACCGGAGGGGGCGTTATTGTCCTGTAGGCGCTTTTCGGAAGACGCCGAGCGCGAGTTGATCGCCAGCGTTACCCACCCGGATGACTTCACCAGCCCATTGGACAGGCAGTTGGCCCGGGGCCAAGTGGACGCAACGGCTTATGTGCGACGTGTCGCGGCTGCGTTTGTCCTCCAGGTGGTAAAGACAGACGCAGTCTGGACTCAGGCGGGCCAGGTCATGGACAACTGGGTGCCGTTTGCACCCGTTGTCGAATAAGCGGGTTATTGCTGCTCGACGTTGCGTGCGTGGCGATAGTCGCTGACCGCGTCATACACCGCCTTGCGCAGGCGGTTGATCCCGCCAATCGGCCGGTGTTCCTCAATGCCATGCCATGGGCTGAACGACAGGTTGTCACAAGCCAGATTCTGGCCTGGCGTGTCAAAGTCCTGAGCTGGCACCTTGACCCGTGCGACGGTTTCAAAGGGCGCGTCCGATTCTTTCCACTCGATGCTGGTGTCTTCGATCGGCATAAAACGATTGGCGTCCTGACGCTGGATCTGCAGCACAAAGCAGGCGGGCACCCGATCCGTTGACAGTTGCTGGTTCAAGGCGTTACGCAAAAAATTGGGCAGCGCCTCATTCTGCTTGGGCAGGCTGTAAGCCGGGCAACTGTCGGGGTCAGGGGCTACGCGGTACTTGGCATTGGCTGTGCCGAACTTGTAGGGCGACACAGAAAAATATGTCGTTTGTGTCGGGCTGGTCGGGGCAGGCGCCAGGGTAGCCAGGGCGATAAACAGATGGCGCACTTGCCAGCTGCGCGGGTCCCAGGACGGGAAAAACGCCAGGACCTTTTTGCCATCGGCTTGCGCGCCGATGTTCTGGCGGTATTCAGCGACATCGCTGACAAAGAAATTGGGATGGTTGAACATCACAAAGTCCTGCTCGGTGCGCCCTTGCTGGCCTGGCATCAGTTGAGTACCGGGCACGTCCTGCAACTTGATGGCCATGCCGCGGGCATCGCGAATGCTGTCGAACTGCGGGTAGGCGTTGCCATTGGACAGGCGCATCACCGCTTGCCAGGTTTTGCCCGGCGTGGCAAACACACCCTGGCGCAGCGCCGGGTCGAGGTCGGCGAGCACCTCGACTTCGGCCTTGACGCAGCCGTGGGCCTTGGCATGGGCATCGCGCAAGTAGCGGGTGTTTTCGCGGTGCTGGTCGACGATGCGGATTGCGGTCTGGATGGTGTCCCGGGTCATGGCGGCTTCACCGTCCGGGATCTGCTCGCGCGCCGAAACCGGCCCGCGATGTTGCCAGGCGTACCAGCCGGAGGCCAGCGCCCAACCGAGCAAGCCCAGGGCAACGAGCAGTAAAAGCAGCTTGCCCAGCCATTTGCCGAGTCGAAGCCAGAAAGTGGTCAGCATGCAAACATCCTTTTAGCGATTTTTTTCAGATGACGGAGATCTTTCATGGCTGTGGCAATTCCTGCTCAAGAGGACCGCCGAGCACTTTCAGGTACTCCAGCAATGCCCAGCGTTCTTCGGGTTGCAGCAGCCGCCCGATGACCCCGTTGCCGCGAGGGCCGGCGCGGAACTCGTGACCGCTGTTGTGGTTGCCGCTGATGCGGGTGTCGAGTACAAAACCGCCGTCAAAGGCCTCGGTGCGATAGCCCAGGTGGCGCGGGTCATATTCAAAACTGCCGCGATAAAAGGTCTGATCACGCTCGGCCTGAGGCGAGAGCAATTGGTACACCGTAGGCACCGAACCATTGTGCAGGAAGGGTGCTGTGGCCCAGATCCCGTCCAGCGGCCGCGCCTTGTAGGCACGCACCTCCAATACGCCGATCGGCAAGCCAAAGCCGTTGAGGCGATCCTGTTCTTCGGGGCCGATATTGGCATCGTGATAGGCACGCTTTTCAACAAAGGCGGTGACATAGGCCAGGCCCTTGGCCACAGACAGCTTGCTCATGTCCAGAGGTGCGTCGGTCCTGGGGTACAGGTCGACGTTCATCCTGGCCAGCTCCTCTGCGTCCCATTGCAGCGCACTGAGGTCGTAGCGGTTGTCGGCGATATTATTGGCGGTATTGGGGTCGGTACCGATCACTTCCACAGGCAGCAACTTGAGTTGCTTGACCATCCGCCCGTTTTCTTCAACTTCAGGCGGCACATGGCAACCGGCGCAGTTTTCGCTGAACAGGGTTCGACCCTTGGCCGCCAGTGGGCGGTCAATTTTACCGAACAGCGCTTCAGGCCAGACCGGTGGTTTGAGCTTTTGCAGGGTTTCTTCGATCAGGTGCAGATCGTTGACGCGAACACTGGACGGATAACGGGCATCGCCCTGCAGGGGTTGGCCATGTTTGTCGAAAAAGTTCAGGGTCGCGCCCACGCCAAGCGCCTCACCGATGTTGCGTGCCATCGGCTGCTTGGCTGACCCGTTCCACTGCACCCAGTCGAAGGTCCACATGTCCCACAGGTGCGGATAGTCTACCGGGGCATTGGCTACGCGATAGTTGTCGGGGGAAATCGCGTCGCCGAAACTGGCGTTGGCGATCCGGCCGAAGGCATCGGTACGGCCCGGGCCTTCGAGTGTCGGATAAAGGCCGCGATGGGTATCGTTCCAGGCCACGCCAAGGAAGGTGTCCAGCGATGCCTTGAAGTCCTTGCGCAGTTGCTGGTGCTGCGCATCATATTGATCGCCCAGTACGGTGCGGGCGAATCGTTCGAATTTCCACGGGTTGTAGTAGGTCGCTGCGAGGCTGGCGACCAGCGCCTGGCCGAAGCTGCCGCCGCGCAGGGTTGGCACGCTCGATGGCAGCACATGCTGTGCCGGAGCCCCGTCAATGCGCACCGCCTGGCCTTTGAAACGCAATTCGCCGGTGTGGCAGGCCGCGCAGGTGATATCCAGATACTCCACGTTGCTGCCGGGGTTCTGGTGGCGGGTAAAGCCTACTGGCAGGTTACCCGGGTTGGCAGCACTGGCCTGCTGCTTGGGGTCCACCAGAAAGCCGAAGCGCGCCAGGTACTCGGGGGCCGCGAAGGGTTGTTTGGAAAACGGCAGCTCCAGGGCGCTGAACCAGTCGTAATGCAGGCCTTTAACCTGAGTGCCCTGGGGGGTGTAGTAGTAGGTCTGGCGCTCAGCAGGACTCCACTGATCCAGGTAGTGCAGTTGCTGCACAGGCTGGTAGGCTGGCAGTTTTGGATTGGCAACAAAATAGATCACCAGGCCAAGGCCCATGGCTACAGCCACCAGCAGCCCCAGCAGAACACGGTAAAACAGACGCACAGTAACGCTCCTTGTAAAAATAATTACAGCCTTATGCCTCAGCTGCGGTCAGGCATCAAGAGAGCAGGGGGGTGCATTGCCGGGTTTACCGATGTGTTAACAAAAGTTGCGGCTAAAATGAATTGTTATTAATGCATGAACTTATCCACCAATTGCCTCTCTTATGCCGGTAGCCATTGGTCGCGGCCGCCTGATAAGCTCGCGGCTTTATTCGATTGCCCATTTGGCGCATGAACAAGGAAATAGCATGAAACAGCATCGGTTGGCGGCAGCTGTGGCCCTGGTAAGCCTGGTACTGGCGGGTTGTGATTCGCAGACCAGCGTAGAGCTGAAAACTCCGGCGCAAAAAGCCTCGTACGGCATTGGCCTGAACATGGGCAAGAGCCTGGCTCAAGAAGGCATGGATGATCTGGATTCCAAGGCCGTAGCCCAGGGCATCGAAGATGCCGTCGGCAAAAAAGAGCAAAAGCTTAAGGATGACGAACTGATCGAAGCGTTCGCAGCCCTGCAAAAACGTGCCGAAGAACGTCTGACCAAAATGAGTGAAGAAGCCTCTGCGGCAGGCAAAAAATTCCTCGAAGAAAATGGCAAGAAGGCCGGTGTTGTCACTACCGCTTCCGGCTTGCAGTACGAAGTTATCAAGAAAGCCGATGGCCCTCAGCCAAAAGCTACCGACGTAGTCACTGTTCACTATGAAGGCAAACTGATCGACGGCAAGGTGTTCGACAGCTCGGTTGAGCGCGGCAGCCCGATTGATTTGCCGGTTAGCGGCGTGATCCCGGGTTGGGTTGAAGGCCTGCAACTGATGCACGTTGGCGAGAAGTACAAGCTGTATATCCCTAGCGAACTGGCTTACGGCGCGCAAAGCCCGAGCCCGGCTATCCCGGCCAATTCGGTGCTGGTATTCGACCTGGAGCTGCTGGGCATCAAAGACCCTGCAAAACCGGCACAAGACGCTGCCCAGTAAGCAGCTTCTGGTACAGGCAACGCCCCGTCTCGACGGGGCGTTGTCGTTTATGTAGTCCACCTTTTGTTTCTGTAGGCTTTGTCCTGCAGTATTTTCAATACCCATAAGTTCTCTTGGCTAGTAGTTGCTGACTGCCAAGTCAATGAATTTATGGGTTTTTTTATGTGTGTAAAAAATGCCCGATCTGAGTACAGCCCTTATGGGACGGGCCTTTCAGGGTTGAAAAACAGCTCTGTTCACAAGGTTATCCACAATTTGTGTGGATAACATTTTCAGCAAATGACGGCTTTTTCGGTTGTTTTCACAAATTATTCACTTTTGAGTGAAAACCCCAGAGACCTTCGCGGCTGATAGGATTAAGCTCAAAGGGAAAGTTCTGACTCGATTTACGAAAAAAGTCTGACGGGGTTTAGTAATGGATCTTCAAATCATCAAGCGTAATGGTGAGCCTGAATACGCCGTTCTTTCATGGGAGAGTTATCAGGCACTGCTCAAGGCTGCTGGAGTCCAGGAGCCAGTTGCCGAGCCTGACAAGGATCTGCAGCCACCGGCACCCGAGCAGGTGCACCCCGGACTCGATCAGTTGCGTCACTTGCGCGAGAACAAGGGCCTGGCCCTTGAGGTGCTGGCACGCACGGTAGGCATTAGTCCGTCATATCTGGGAATGATCGAAACCGGCGAGCGTCTGCCAGACCTCGCTATCCGTCGCAGCTTGGCCTGGGAGCTTGGTATCGCAGGCTGGAGGGAAGCATCATGAACGTGCGCATCAGTCGTCAACACTGGGATGGGTTGTTGGCTGAACTCGATCAGGCGCGTCGACAGCGCCACTTGCTGACTTACCGTGCATTACTGGAACGGTTGCAATTGCCGAGCCCCGCCATGTTGACCCTCACCGCCGCACTTGAACATCTGGCGGCGATGGATGCCAAGGCCGATCAGCCATTGCGCAGTTCGTTGGTGATCAGCCAGGGTGCAAGCCGTCTGCCACGTACCGGTTTTTTCGAATGCGTGGAGCGCCTCGGGCGTTTCCCCGGCCCGCCGGACGGGATTGCCGCTGCGTCCTGGCATGCCTCTGAGGTGGTGCGGGTGTTCGAGTATGTTTACGAGCACGAGGAGGCTTGAGTGCTCTGGCGGCTCAAGGCGCGCCTGAGTTACTGGCTGGCGCGCAAGTTGTTTCACTGGCCATGGTGTGTCCGTCAGCCGCGTATCTGGCGCTGGATGGAGGGCCAGTTCGCACGCATGGCCAACCTCGGCAGCACCAGTGCCCAAAGTTTCTACGGCCATATCCTGGCCTTTCGCGGTCAAGGGATGGGCGCCAGGGAGGAGGGGGTGCGTTTGTTGCGTCTGGCGGCACTCAGTGGTGACGCCAAGGCAGCCTACCAGGTAGGCGTTTTCAGCCTGGCAGGGACGCTGAGCAAGACGCCTGACGCTGCCGAGGCTGCACGCTGGTGGACGATGGCGGCAAAAGCCGGGCACCCGCTGGCAGGGCACAAGCTGGCGGTGCTGTATCAACAGGGTGGCCCGGGGTTGATGGCTGACCCGCAGATGGCCAGGCTTTACCGTTAGCCAATAAAAAGGGCGGCCCGCATCATGCGGGCCGCCCTGTTTTTACCGATCTGACTTACTTCTTGGCCACCTGTGAGGTGAGCTTGAGGTAGTCCAGCAGAATCCGCCCGGTTTCACTCAGATAGGCGTCATCTTCCGGCTTGGTCTTTTCAGGCTCGACCGGCAGTGCATCTTCGTCTTCTTTCTTCATTTCCTTGAGCGGCGCTTCGCCCTTGGCCTGGCGGCGGGCGTTTTCCATCACCAACTGCTTGGCATCGATATCGGCGTGCTGGGCGCGACGCTCGGCTTCGTTGAGGCTGACGGTCTTTTCGGCCATCAGCTTCTCGGCCAGGGCCAGTTTGTCACGGATAAAGATGAACTCGGCATCCTTGGCCACCCGGGCTTCGTGCTCGGCCTTGAGCTTGTCGATATAAGGCTTGAACGGGTCGACGGCGGGCTTGATCGCAGGACGGATAGTGTCCCACGGCATGGCTTCGGGCAGTGCGCTTTCGCCGATTTCCTTGGTGTCGATAATCGACGGGAAGGCGACGTCAGGCAGAACGCCCTGATGCTGGGTGCTCTGGCCGGAAACCCGGTAGAACTTGGCCAGGGTCAGTTTCAGCTCACCGTGATTCAGCGGCTGGATGGTTTGCACCGTGCCCTTGCCGAACGTCTGGCCGCCGATAATCAGCGCGCGGTGGTAGTCCTGCATGGCACCGGCGAAGATCTCCGAAGCCGAAGCCGACAGGCGGTTGACCAGCAATGCCATCGGGCCTTTGTAGAACGCCCCCGGGTTTTCGTCTTCAAGCACGTCGACCTTGCCGTCTGCATTACGCACCAGCACGGTCGGGCCCTTGTCGATAAACAGACTGGTCAGTTCGGTGGCTTCCTGCAACGAGCCGCCACCGTTGTTGCGCAGGTCGATAATCACGCCATCGACTTTTTCTTTCTGCAACTCGGTCAGCAGTTTTTTAACGTCACGGGTGGTGCTCTTGTAGTTCGGGTCGCCAGCACGGAACGCCTTGAAGTCCAGGTAGAACGCCGGAATTTCAATCACGCCCAGCTTGTAGTTCTTGCCATCCTGCTTGAGGTTGAGGATCGACTTTTTCGCCGCCTGCTCTTCAAGCTTCACCGCTTCACGGGTGATGGACACGATCTTGCTGGTCTGGTCATTGGGTGCGTTGCTCGCCGGAATCACTTCCAGGCGCACCACGGAGCCTTTAGGGCCACGAATCAGCTTGACCACTTCATCCAGACGCCAGCCGATCACGTCGACCATCTCTTTGTCGCCCTGGGCAACGCCGATGATCTTGTCTGCCGGTGCGACCTGCTTGGTTTTATCGGCCGGGCCTGCCGGCACCAGACGGACAATTTTTACCTGGTCGTTATCGCTCTGCAACACGGCGCCTATGCCTTCCAGCGACAGGCTCATATTGATATCGAAGTTTTCCGCGTTATCTGGCGACAGATAGTTGGTGTGCGGATCGTAAGACATGGCGAAGGTGTTGATATACGCCTGGAAGATGTCTTCGCTGCGGGTCTGGTCAAGGCGCGACAATTGATTCTTGTAGCGCTTGGTCAACAGTTCCTGGATTTTCGCAGGCTCTTTGCCGGCGATTTTCAGACGCAGGACTTCATCCTTGATGCGTTTGCGCCACAGGTTGTTGAGTTCGGCTTCGGTCTTGAGCCATGGAGCGTCCTTGCGGTCGATCTCCAGGGTTTCCTTGGCATTGAAGTCCAGCGAGTCAACGCCCTTGTTCAACTCGGCAAGCGCAAAGTCCAGGCGCGATTTGACGCGATCCAGATAGCGTTTGTAGATAATGAAACCGGGGTTCAGATCGCCGCTTTTGAGGAAGTCGTCAAACTGGAATTTCCATTTGTCGAATTCGGCAATATCGCTCGCCAGAAAGTAACTGCGCGAAGGGTCGAGCAGCTTCAGATAGCTGTCATAGATGATTGCCGAGCGGGCATCATCCAGTGGCGGCTTGCTGTAATGATGGCGCTTGAGCAGCTCAACAACGTTAAGACTGGCAATTACCTCATCACGATCGGGCTGAAGGTTATCCCAACTGTTAGCGGCGAACGTATTGGCCGAAAACGGCAAAACGCCTAGGCCAATGAATAGGGCAAGTGCGGTGCTAGGGAATAAATGCTTCATGCTGATTCGACGCGGGGGCAATTGATAACGCATATTAGGCCGTCTTTGAAGTCGCCGGTTCCATCAAGGACCGGTCGCATAATGCAAAAAGCCCGGTGCAACAGCTCCGGGCTCAGTCCAGACTCACTATGGAGGCACTGTGAAAGCATTGCAAGGCGTTGAAGGTCAAGTGAAGTGGGTTGAAGAGCCAAGCCCCACCTGTGATGTAGGGCAAATCCGTATTCGTGTGGCGGCAGCCGGACTCAATCGGGCCGATCTGTTGCAAAGCGCCGGCTTGTATCCGCCGCCGCCGGGGGCCAGTGAGGTATTGGGCCTGGAGTGTTCAGGTGTGGTCAGCGAAGTAGGGCCAGGGTCGTCCTGGCAAGTGGGTGATCGCGTCTGTGCCTTGCTGGCCGGGGGTGGCATGGCCGAGGAAGTGGTGGTTGATGCCCGTCATGCACTGCCGGTGCCTGAAGGTTTGTCGCTGCTGGAGGCTGCGGCATTGCCCGAGGTGTACAGCACGGCATGGCTGAACCTGTTTCAACTGGCCGCGCTCAAGCCGGGCGAAAAAGTATTGCTGCACGCGGGGGCAAGTGGTGTTGGTTCAGCGGCCATTCAGCTGTGCAAAGCCTTTGGTAGCCCGTGCTGGGTGAGCGTGGGCTCGGCCGAGCGCCTGGCTTACTGCCAGGCGCTGGGTGCCCAGGGTGGCGTGGTGCGTACCGAGGGGCTGGACAGTCTCAAGGCGCTGGGGCCTTTCGACGTGGTGCTGGACCCTGTGGGGGCCAACTATGCCGAATCCAACCTCAAACTGCTGGCCCAGGACGGGCGCTGGGTGTTGATTGGCCTGATGGGCGGGCGCAAGGCCGAGCTGGATCTGGCGCTGGTCCTGGGCAAGCGTATTCAGTTGCTGGGCTCGACCCTGCGCAGCCGCAGCGATCAGTTCAAGGCGGATTTGCTCAGTGATCTGGGGCAGCAGGTATGGCCATTGTTTACCGAAGGCCGCCTGAGTCCGCAACTGGCCAAGACCTTCCCGATTGAGGACGCGCAGGCAGCGTTTGCCGAACTGGCCAGCAACCAGGTGTCGGGCAAGCTGGTGCTGGTGATCGACAGCAGCTTAACCTGATCCTCTGTGGGAGCTGGCTTGCCTGCGATACAGGCGATAGGGTCTGGCAGGCAAATCGCGGTGATGCCATCGCAAGCAAGCCCGCTCCCACAGTTTCAGGGGGTCATTTCCAGTGATGAATCGGCCACCCGGCCTTTTCAGCCTGTTCGCGCAGCACCGGGTCCGGGTTTACCACATGGGGGTGATCGACCTTGAGCAGCAGCGGCAAGTCGTTGCGCGAATCGGAGTAAAAGCTCGCGCCTTCCAGGTTTTCTTCCTGCTCATCCAGCCACTCCAGCAGGCGCGTAATCTTGCCTTCGCGGTAAGTCAAAGTGCCCACCGTGTGCCCGGTATAAAAGCCGTGAGCCACTTCCAGCTCAATGCCCAGCACTTCATCGATACCCAGGCGCTCGGCAATGGGTTTGACCAGGTGGGTGCCCGAGGCCGAAATGACCAGGATCCGGTCGCCCGCCTTGCGGTGCGCGGCAATGGTTCTGGTTGCGTCACTGAAGATGATCGGTTCGATATAGTCCTCAACCCAGGGCTCGACCAGGTGCGCGACTTCTTCGGGGCTGCGGCCGATCAGCGGCTCCAGGCTGAAAGCCATATAGTCTTCCATGGCCAGCTCGCCCCGGCTGTAGGCGGCCATCAGTTCGTTGTTGCGCTGCATGAACGACACCGGGTCGACCCAGCCCAGGCGGCCCATCTGCTCGCTCCAGAGGGTGGCGCAGTCGCCATGAATCAGGGTTTCGTCCAGATCAAAAATTGCCAGGGCCATCAGCGCAACTCTCTCTTCAGTGAATTCAGGAACATCAGGCTACCTCACAAAGGGTGCTCGAATCGATGGATAGCGCAACGGCTTGGCCGTCCGGGTACAAATCGCCGGGCGCACGGTTGAGTACGTCGACGATCAATTGCACGCCACGCACCTCGACGCGATAGCGGATCACGTTACCCAACAAGCTGTGGCTGAGAATCACCCCGTCCGGCTCACCCTGCACACTCAACCCCAGGGTTTCCGGGCGAATGGCGATGCGGCTGCTGACCGGGCGCTGCAACAGGCGGCTGGCAGTTTGCGCGTCCAGCAGGTTGTAGTTGCCGATAAAACCTGCGGCGAAGGCATCTGCCGGGGCCGCATAGAGGGTCTGAGCATTGCCGCTCTGCACGATATGACCCTTGTTCATCAGAAAAATGCGGTCGCTCATCACCAGTGCTTCTTCCTGATCGTGGGTCACGAAGATAGTGGTCAGGCCCAGCTCGCGCTGGATGGTGCGGATCTGCTCGCGCAAGTGCTTGCGAATTCGCGCATCCAGCGCCGACAGCGGCTCATCCAGCAGCAGCAGGCGCGGACGCGTCACCAGTGAGCGGGCCAGGGCCACACGCTGGCACTGACCACCTGACAACTGGTGCGGATAGCGCTTGGCGAAGTCATTCAGCTCCACCAGTTGCAAGGCTTCGGCCACGCGTTTGTGGCTGTCATCGGCCTTGACCTTCTGCATGCGCAGGCCGAAGGCCACGTTTTGTTCGACAGTCATGTTGGGGAACAGCGCATAACTCTGAAACACCATGCCGATGCCACGTTTTTGCGGGCTCACTGGCACGATGTCCTGGCCATCGAGCAGGATCTTACCGCCATCTACCGGCGTCAACCCGGCGATACAGCGCAGCAGCGTGGACTTGCCGCAACCGGACGGACCGAGCAGGGTGACGAATTCACCCTTGGCGATGCTGCAGTTGATATCACTGAATACCGGGGTGCCGGAATAGGATTTTTGCAGGTGTTCAACGCTGACGAAGCTCATTGGCTTTTGTCCTTGTTCAGGAAGGTGGCAACCCAGGTCAGCACCAGTACAAAGAGGAAATAGGATATGACCAGCGCGCTGGTGAAGTGGCCGCTGCTGTTGCGCATATTGTTCAGGAATACCTGCAAGGTCTCGTAGCGGGTGCCGACCAGGATATTGGCGAACACAAACTCGCCAAACAGGAACGAGAATGACAGCAGCAGGGCTACCATCAGGCCTTTACGCAAATTGGGCAGCACCACCAAAAATGCCGCCTGCCAGGTGCTGGCACCCAGCAGTTGGGCCGCGTCCATCAAGTCGCGCAGGTTGATCGCCTGCAAGTTGTTGGTGATCGCGCGGTACATGAACGGCAGTGCGACGGTGAAATAACAGCCGATCAGGATCCACGGCGTACCGACCATTTGCAGCGGGCCGGAACCATAGAGTTGCAGCAAGCCTACCGATGACACCACCGGCGGCACGGCGAAGGGCAGCAGGATCAGGATGTTCATCAGCGCATCCAGCTTGGGGAAGTGGTAATGCACCACAAACAGCAGCGGCAGGATCAGCACTACGGACAGCACCAGCGCCGCGACGCAGACCAGCAGCGACTGGCCGAAGGCCTTGAGGAAGCGCGGGTCGCTCCACAGCTGGTCATACCACTTGAAGGTAAAGCCGCTGGGCAACACCGTGGCTGACCAACTGCTGGCGATGGAGTAGATAAACGTGCCCAGCAGCGGTAGCAACAAAATCAGAAACAGCAGCCAGACCACACTGCGGTGGTACAGGCTGGCGGAAGTGGTTTCAGCGCGCGACATGGTAGCTCCTCTTTAACAGCCACTGATGCACCAGGGTTACCAGGGTCATCAGCCCCACTAGGATCACCGCCAAGGCGCTGGCCATGTTCGGATCCAGGCTGATATCGCCTGACACCATCGCGGCAATGCGGATGGGCAGTACGTTGAAGTTGCCGGTGGTCAAGGCATACACCGTGGCATAGGCCCCCAGGGCGTTGGCCAGCAGGATAACGAAGGTGCCGAGCAGTGCCGGGGTCAGTACCGGCAGGCCGATAAACCGCCAGAACTGCCAGCTGTTGGCGCCCAGCAGGGAGGCCGATTCGCGCCAGTCCTCGCGCAGGGCATCGAAGGCAGGGTAAAGCAGCAGCACGCCGAGGGGGATCTGGAAGTAGGTGTACAGGATGATCAGGCCGGTTTTCGAGTAGAGGTTAAAATCCTCGATGATCCCTGCCTGTTTGAGCATGATCGTGATACTGCCGTTAAACCCCAGCAAAATGATGAAGGCGAAGGCCAGCGGTACGCCGGAGAAGTTGCTGGTCATGTTGGCGAATGCGTTGACGAAATTGCGCAGCCGCGAATCCACCTTGCGCAGCGAATAGCTGCCCAGTATGGCAATGATGATGCCGAACAGGCTGGACCAGACACTGATCTCCAGGCTGTGTTGGATGGCCTGCAGATAGAATTTGGAGTTGAAGATCTTGATGAAGTTGGCCAGGCCCCAGCCACTTTCTTCCGATTGCACACTGTGGATCAGCACCCACACCAGCGGGGCGATCTGAAACACGATAAAAAATACCGCGAAGGGCACCAGGCACAGGACTGCAAGCCATTTGCCCCGGGTCATGGCGCGGGCCTCAGCAGCTCGCGGCACAGCGGTTTGTCGTGAGCTACGCCAAGCAACTCGCAGATCGTGCCGCACAACTCGAGCTGTTTTGGCATGACATCCGGGTTCAGGCTGAACGCATCGCCCAGCACAAACAGTGGCACTTCACGCTCTTCGGGCAGCAAGCCGTTATGGGAGCGATCGTTGTTCATGCCGTGGTCAGCAGTGACCAGTACTTGGTAGCCGGCCTGCAGCCAGCCTTGCAGATAGTCGGCCAGGATAATGTCGGCCGAACGCGCACTGTTGCGGTATTGCGCGGTATCGAGGCCGTGTTTGTGTCCGGCATCGTCGATATTCATGGGGTGGACCAGTAAAAAATTCGGCTTGTGCGCCAACCGCAGGCTTTCTGCGTCGGCGAACAGGTGGGAGTCAGGGTAATGATCACTCCAGTAGAAATGCCCGTATTGGATTGGCAAGTCCCCAGCCAGGGTATGGCGATCCCGGGCAATCACGAATGGCGAGCGGTTATAGAGCTCACTGACCCAGTGATAGGCCGCTGCCGCTGTGATCAATCCGGCATCACGAGCGTAATGGAACACGCTGCGCTGGTTGGACAGGCGCGAGACATTATTGTGGACAATGCCGCTTTCAATCGGCGGCACGCCGGTGAGGATGCACTCGTAGAGCGGGCGCGACAGGGCTGGCAACTCGCAGGTGAGCTTGTACAGTGCGGCCCGTTCTGCACTGACATAGGCCTGCAAATGGCCCATGGCAAGGCGGGCGACCTCAAAGTTCAAGCCGTCGAGCACTACCAGAATGACGTTGTGTTTCATGTAGGACTCCGCTGGCGCAGCGCAAAAGCTGTTGTCGGAGCGGGCTTGCTCGCGATGGGTACAACCCGGCACATCAGATGGATCGAGTCGATGGCATCGCGAGCAAGCCCGCTCCCACGCAGATCAAGGCGCAGGGTTACTGCATATTGATGATGACTTCTTCCTGCCACAGCTGCGGCAAGGCCTTGGAGGTCTTTTCCCAGGCGTCGGCGTCTTTGATCGGGGTGACATTTTTGTACTGGTCGTTGGACAGCAGCTTGGCCTGCACGTCAGCCGGCAGCTTCAGGTGCTCGGCACGAATCGGCCGTGCATTGCCCCGCGCCAGGTTGGTTTGCCCGGCATCGCTGAAGATGAATTCACGGGTCAGCTTGGCGGCGTTCGGGTGTTTGGCGTATTTGTTGATGATGGTGGTGTAGCCCGAGATCACCGAACCGTCGGACGGGATCAGCACCACATAGTCATCCGGGTTGGCCATTTTGGCTTTGTAGCTCAAGCCGTTGAAATCCCAGACCACGCCGACTTCCACTTCACCTTTCTCCATCGTGGCGATGGTCGGGTTGGCCAGTGACAGGCGGCCTTGCTTGGCGATGTCGGCAAACATCAACAGGGCCGGTTGCACGTTCTTTTCATCGCCGCCATTGGCAATGGCTGCAGCCAGCACGCCATTGGTGGCCTGTGCCGCGGTGCTGACATCACCGATCGAGACCTTGTATTTACCCGACTTCAGGTCAGCCCATTTGGTCGGCACTTCAGAGCCGTGCAGCAGCTTCTTGTTGACGATAAACGCAATGGTGCCGGTGTAGGCCAGGGCCCAGTTGCCGTCTTTATCCTTGGCCCAGTCCGGGATCTGTTCCCAGGTGGTTGGCTTGTACGGCTGGGTTACGCCTTTGGCCACGGCAATCGGGCCAAAGGCGGCGCCCACGTCACCGATGTCGGCACTGGCGTTGTCTTTTTCCGCGGCAAACTTGGCCACTTCCTGGGCCGAACTCATATCAGTGTCGATGTGCTTGAGGCCGTAGAGCTTGTTCAGATCGGCCCAAGTGCCTTTCCAGTTGGCCCAGTCATCGGGCATGCCGACGCTGTTGACCGTGCCTTCAGCCTTTGCTGCGGCTTCCAGGGCTTTTAAATCGACATCGGCGGCCATGGCCGATGTGCACAGGGCAATGCTTGAACCTAACAGTGATGCGAGGAAAAACTGTTTCATCCGAAGCTCCTTGGGCGTTTTCAACGCTGGGTTTTATTGCTCTTTTGCGGTGGGTTGGTCTAGGTCAGCAATACCTGAGCCAATTTAAGCCCGGCAGATGACACTTTAATGTCGGCATTGGTTGTGCAAGGCATATCGCCAGCCAGCGTGTGTGTTCCGGCTAAGCGTAGACCATCGGGAAGGCCCCGGCTGGCAAGGGGTTTGGCGCATTTTGACGGGTATATGAGCGCCCTCTTGTCATCGAACAGTCATATGTTCTGCCTAGGCTGACAGGTTCAGGGAGTGACCGTTTGACGGCCATGTTTGCCCACTTTTGGTGCTGGACTAGTCCAGCCAGGTAACGTTGATGCGAGAAGGTGCACCCAAGGCGGTAACAGCGATAAGTCGCACGCTGCAAGAGCAGATTGAGCACGGTCTACTGGCGGGAGGCAGTCAGCTGCCGGCCGAGCGCAAACTCAGCGAGTTATTCGCCACCACCCGCGTCACCGTGCGCGAAGCGTTGTTACAGCTTGAATCCCTGGGGCTGGTGTATCGGGAGGAGCGGCGCGGCTGGTTTATTTCGCCGCCGCGTCTGGCGTACAACCTGATGCAGCGCAGCCACTTTCATGCCATGGTCACGGCCCAGGGGCGAGTGCCAACCACCGAGGTGATATCGGCGCGCCTGCTGCCGGCCACGGCTGCGGTGTGTGAGCGCTTGCAGCTACCAGCGTTATCCAGCGTGATCCAGATCTGCCGGGGCCGGCGGATTGACGGGCGGCTGGTGCTGTATGTGGAGCACTACCTGAATCCGCAGTACTTCCCGCAGATCCTTGACCTTGATCTGACGCAGTCGATTACTGAGCTGTATGCCCGGCATTACGATTTGCATTACGGCCGGGTGCGTTTTGAGATTGTGCCTACGGCGCTGCCGGTAGAGGCTGCAGCGACGCTCAAGGTATCAACCGGCAGCCCGGGTTTGCGCATTGCGCGGGTCAATTACGACCAGCACGAACGGCTGATCGACTGTGATCTGGAGTATTGGCGACATGATGCGATTCATGTCGGGGTGGATGTGCAGGAGCGTTGAACAAACCTGCTTTTGTGGGAGCGAGCCTGCTCGCGATGCATACTGCGCGGTCTGTCAGGAGAACCTGGCCGATATCATCGCGAGCAGGCTCGCTCCCACAAGTTATTGGCTCAATCCTTTTGCAGGATACCGCTGCCCGCCGTCACCACCTGCACACTCAAGCGCGGGGTGGCCAGGTCCAGCCCGGCCTCATCCAGGTGACGCTTGAGCGACAGGTTGAACGCCCGCGACACTTCCCATTGCTTGATCGGTGCCGTCTTGAAACGGGCACGCAAAATGGCGCTGCCGGACTCGAAACTCTCGACCCCCTGAATCTCCAGCGGCGACCAGATATTGCGCCGCTGCAGCGGGTCGGTACGCATCTTTTGCCCGACTTCACGCATCAGCTTGATGGCGTCGTCGATTTCCATGTTGTAGGGGATGGCGACGCGGAAGATGGCGTAGCCAAATTCCCGGGAGTAGTTTTTGATGCTTTTGATTTCACTGAACGGGATGGTATGCACGATGCCGTCGATATCGCGCAGGCGCACGGTACGAATGGTCAGCCCTTCAACCGTGCCCAGATGCCCGCCGACATCGACGTAGTCGTCGATGGCCAGGGAATCTTCGATAATGATAAACAGGCCCGTGATCAGGTCGGCAACCAGTGACTGAGCACCAAAACCGATGGCCAGACCGATTACGCCGGCACCCGCAAGCAGGGGGGTGACGTTCATGCCCATATTGGCCAGGGCGACGATCAGCGCAATGATGAAGATCGCGGCAAACAGGATGTTGCGAATCAGCGGCATCATGGTTTGCGCGCGGGCATTGGCCAGGCCCTTGCGCGATCGGGTCAGGGCATGGTGGATGGCGGTGTCGGCGAGAATCCAGATCAGCCAGGCAAACAGCAGCGTACCGCCAAGGCCGAACAGTTTGACGCTGATCTCGTGGCCTTCGCCCTCGGTAAAACCGATCAGCGACATACCCCACACCCGTAGCCCCAGCTCGATGAATACCAGCCACACAATCAGGTGGGCCAGGGTGTAGACGAAACTTTTCAGACGCTCGGAATACAGCGCATGGCGCTTGTGGCCACGTTGCGGCTTTTGCGCATGACGGCGCACCAGCCCGTTGATCACCATGCACAGCACCACCAGCACGGTACAGATCAGCGACTGGCGCAGCGCGGTGCTGGTGTCGCCTGCCGAGATAAACGTGGCGGCCAGCGAGATGCCCACCAGAATCAGCGCCGCGACATACCAGTAAGTGCCGAGGATCTCGATGCTGTCGCTCAGGGCGCGACGGGTCAGGCGGCGCGACAGGGGTTGATTGCGGATCAAGTGGGCGATAGGGCGGCGGAAACGGATGATAAACAGGCCGGTGGACAGCGCCGCCATCACATTGGCAAAGGTCGCCGCGGTATGCGCCAAGTGCACGCCCAGGGTGGCCACCAGTCGCGGATCGCTCAGTGCTTCGCCAAAGGCTGCGAAGCTGCCGATCCACCACAGCGGGCGAAATGCCTGGTGCCGCAGGATATGCAAGGCGCGGTGCCGGTGGGGGCCATCGAGCAGCGAGAAAAGGATCACGCAGATGGCCGAGAAACAGGTGCCAATAACCAGCGCGTACGCCAGCACCATTGCCAGGTCCTTGCCCAGCGAAGACGGCAGGGAGTAACTCATGTACACCGTGATCATCAGCGCGACCATCCACGGCCCCAGCTTGCGCAAGGCAAAGCGCAGCATGTCGACGGCCTTGGGGTGTTGCGGCAATTCCTCGCTCAGGCCAAATCGCAATCGCACCCGGTGGCTGACCCAGATCAGCAGGGCGGCCAGCAGGCTCCAGATCATGATGACCAGGGCAAAGCCAAAAATGATCGGCAGCCATTCATTGGCTGGCAGCATCAATGCAGAAAGTTCTTCCTTGGCCTGGGAGATTTCCTTGGTCCAGCGATAGGTTGGACTGTCATCGCCGGAAAACTGCTTTTCGAGATCGGCCAGGGTGCTGCCGATCAACCCCAGAACGCCTATCTCGGCTTCGGGCTGGGCTTTTTTGGTGGCATCGCGAAGTTTTTTCAGGTCGGCCAACAGCTTGCTGCGCTGCTGATCGTTTTCGAGGTTCTTGATCACCTCGTCCAGCGATTGGCCCAGTGGCTCGGTAGGTTGTGCCTGGGTTTTGTCCGAACTGCCCAGCATGCCCGGCAAACCGACGGCCTGCGCAGAGGTCATGGGCAAGAGCGTCAGCAGGCAAACCAGCAGGAAACAAGGCAGGGCGACAAGACGGGAAAACACTGGGCGATCAACCTCGAGGGGGAGCGAATTGGCCGAGTGTACGCTAGGCCCCGTGATCATTCATTTCTTGTCACATAAATAAATGATCGCGGGCCCGGGGCGGGAAAATGTCGGGGCTACTCATTCAGTTTGGCGAGGATTTTGAAGATGATGGTGCCGAATATCAGCAGCATGCCAGCCCAGATCATCAGCACGCCGATGCCACTACTGCGTTCGCGAAAGTTGAAGCCAATGGTCAGCAGCAGCATGCCGCAGATAATTGGAATCATCATGGAGTGGAAGGCAGTGGTTTCAAACATGGTGAGAGGGACCTGTGCAAGTGAGTGCCCCAAGTCTAGGTCGGTTTGCGCAGATGTGTGGTGATGTGTATCAAAAATGAATCAGCCAGACGCAGAACCTTGAAGCCGCTGCCGCAGTCTGCGACGGGTTGCGCAGCGACCCTGCTTTATCGAAGGTCCTGCGGCCCTTATCGCAGCCTGCGGCAGCGGCTTCAAGGAATATGCCTTACGGCAACTGGTTGCTGGCGTAGAACGCGCTCAGCACTTTGACCAGATGAGCCAGGTCATGGCTGCCGGCCAGTTCGCGGATCGAGTGCATGGCGAAGGTCGGCAGGCCGATATCCACGGTGCGCACGCCCAGGTGGCTGGCAGTGATCGGGCCAATGGTCGAACCGCAACCCATGTCGCTGCGCACCACAAAACTTTGCACGGGTACTTCCACGGCCATGCACAGGTGGCGGAAGAATCCGGCGGTTTCGCTGTTGGTGGCGTAGCGCTGGTTGCTGTTGACCTTGATCACCGGCCCGGCATTGAGCTTGGGCCCGTGATTGGCATCGTGCTTGTCAGCATAGTTGGGGTGAACGCCGTGGGCGTTGTCTGCCGAGACCAGCAGAGATTTCTGGATCGTGCGTACGTACTCGTCGCCCTCAGGCAACAGGCGTTGCAGGATTTGCTCCAGCATCGGGCCATCGGCGCCGCAGGCCGAGCACGAGCCGACTTCTTCGTGGTCGTTGGCCACGAACAGACAGGTTTCTTCGGTCTCGGTGGTGAGCAGGGCTTGCAGGCCTGCGTAGCAGGACAGCAGGTTATCCAGGCGCGCACCGGCGATAAAGTCGCCGTTGAGGCCGATCACCGCAGCGCTTTGGGTGTCGTAGAAACTCAGCTCGTAGTCCAGCACCACGTCGGCATTGAGGCCGTGCTCGCGGGCCAACTGGTCGGTGAGCAGCGCGCGGAAGTCAACGCGCTCATCACCGGCCACCTGGGCCAGGATCGGCGGCAGTTCGGTCTGCGGGTTGATCGCCCAACCTTCGTTGGCAGTGCGGTTGAGGTGGATCGCCAGGTTGGGGATAGTCGCAATCGGCGCCTTGAAATCGATCAGCTGGCTTTCGACCTTGCCATCGCGGCGGAAAGTGACGCGCCCGGCCAGGGACAGGTCACGGTCGAACCAGGGCGCGAGCAATGCACCGCCGTAGACCTCGACGCCCAATTGCCAGAAGCCCTGGCGTTGCAGTTCGGGTTGTGGCTTAACCCGCAGGCAGGGGCTGTCTGTGTGGGCGCCAACCATGCGGATACCGCCGTGCAGGGGCGAATGGCGACCCAGCTTGAAGGCGACGATGGAAGAGTCATTACGGGTGACGTAATAGCGGCCATTGGCTTCGGTGAACCAGGTTTCGCGCTCGTCGAGGCGCTGGTAGCCGGCGGCCTCAAGGCGCTGAACAAGACTGGCAGTGGCATGAAAGGGGGTAGGGGAGGCCTTGAGGAAGTCGATCAGGCCTTGGTTCAACTCTTCGCGCATAAGTTACTCCAGACAGCAAGGCCGCGAGTTTAGCGCATTGATCGCAAGATTTGGCTCTCTAATGCAGCTCTTGTGGGAGCGGGCTTGCTCGCGATGGCATCAGTGCGATGTTCCTGCAAAACCGCGTCGCCTGTATCGCGAGCAAGCCCGCTCCCACAAGGGGTGGTAGGTATTTAGAACGGTGCCGGGCACTCAAAGCGCAGGCGTTCACCGGTTTGCGGGTGGGTGAAGCTCAGCATGCTCGCGTGCAGGCACAAACGCGGCCATGCGGCCAGGGCTTGCGGGTGCGCATACAGGCCATCACCGAGCAGCGGGTGGCCGATTGACAGCATGTGCACGCGCAACTGGTGCGAACGGCCGGTAATCGGTGTCAGCTCAACGCGGCAGTAATCGCCACACCGCTCCAGGATCTTCCAGAAGGTCAGTGCGTTTTTACCGAATTCATGGTCAACCACGTGCCGGGGTTTGGTCGGCGGGTCGTAGCGCAGGGGCAGATCGATGCTGCCGCTGTCCAGCTCGGGCTGGCCCCAGGCTAGTGCGGTGTAGGCCTTTTCGGTTTCGCGGTCGTGAAACTGGCGGGAAAGCTCACGGTGAGTGTCAGCGTCCCGCGCCAGCAAAATAATACCGGACGTTTCCCAATCCAGACGGTGGACAATGCGCGCCTCGGGGTAGCCGTTTTCTTGCAGGCGGGTAATCAAACAGTCCTTGTTGTCATCGGCCCGACCCGGCACCGAAAGCAGCAAGGTCGGCTTGTTGACCACCAGAACGCCAGCGTCCTCATGGATAATGTGAATATTGGACAACGGCATTAAAACAGCCTCTTGAAAAACGCCAACGGCGACAAAGGAGCCTCCCCTGCAGGGAAGGCACCGAGGTCGCCGTGGTGCCCGCCGGATCGATTAACGATCTGGCAGTGTGATGTTGAGTTCCAGAATCGAGCAGCTACCTTCGTTTTCAAGGGCGATCTGTACAGAATCGTCGCCGATGTTGACGTATTTGCGGATCACCTCGACCAGCTCTTTTTGCAGGGCAGGCAGGTAGTCCGGGGTGCTGCGTTGGCCACGCTCGTGCGCCACGATGATCTGTAGACGCTCTTTCGCCACCGACGCGGTTGTTGGCGTTTTGCGGGTACGAAAGAAGTCAAAAATGTTCATTGTTTAGTTGCCTCCAAACAGGCGCTCGAAGAATCCCTTCTTCTGTACATCAAGGAACCGGTGCTCCACGGTTTTGCCCAGCAGGCGATCAACGGCATCGCTGTAGGCCTGACCGGCGTCGCTTTGATCGTCAAGGATCACTGGCACGCCCTGGTTGGATGCCTTGAGAACAGCCTGGGACTCCGGGATCACGCCCAGCAGGGCCACGGCCAGAATCTCTTTGACGTCTTCAACGCCGAGCATTTCGCCTTTGGAAACGCGATCAGGGTTGTAGCGGGTCAGCAGCAGGTGTTCCTTGATCGGATCCTGGCCCAGTTCGGCGCGGCGCGACTTGCTGGCCAGCAGGCCCAGCATGCGGTCCGAGTCACGTACCGAGGACACTTCCGGGTTGGTCACGACTACCGCTTCGTCAGCGAAGTACATGGCCAGGTGGGCACCGGTTTCGATACCGGCCGGGGAGTCGCAGACCACGTATTCGAAGGTTTCCTTAAGCTCCATAAGAACTTTTTCGACGCCTTCCTTGGTCAGCGCGTCCTTGTCACGGGTCTGGCTGGCGGCCAGCACGTAGAGGTTTTCCAGGCGCTTGTCTTTGATCAGCGCCTGCTGCAGGTTGGCTTCACCGTTGACCACGTTGACGAAGTCATACACCACGCGGCGCTCGCAACCCATGATCAGGTCGAGGTTACGCAAGCCGACGTCAAAGTCGACGATCACTGTTTTGTGGCCGCGCAGAGCGAGGCCGGTACCGATAGCGGCGCTGGTGGTGGTCTTACCCACACCACCCTTGCCGGATGTAACCACTAGAATCTTGGCCAAGGTGTTTCACCCCTAAGGAAAAAGGACTTTTTAGCCCCTGAATAACATCTCTATGAACGACTGCAGGTGAACAGCCTTGGCGGGTCATTGTTCAAGTCGCGTTTACGCTGTGTAAACGCTGCCTGATTGCTTGTCCCTACAAGGAAAAGTCTGTTTTCACTACGATTTTGAGATGCTTGGAAAATGGCGAGAGTATCCGTTAAAGCCGGGTGATGTTCAACATGTCACTTGACAGACTGATCTGAACACCTGTTCCCCACAGAGGATCCCGACGCAGGTCTTCGGATACCTTGTACTTGCCCGCAATTGACACTAGCTCGGCGCTCAGCTGCTGGCAAAAAATCCGTGCCTTGGTGTTGCCCTTGTGCCCGGCCAGTGCGCGGCCCCGCATAGGCCCGTACACATGGATGTTGCCATCGGCCATAAGTTCCGCACCGGGGCTGACTGAAGCGATCACCACCAGATCACAGCCTTCGGCATACACCGTCTGGCCGCCGCGTACCGGGCTGGTGATGATCCTGGTCGGCTTGATCGCCGGCTCTGGCGGTTTTTCCGGTTTTTTTGCCTCGACCACCACTTCAACCGGATCAATCGGCCGCTCACGGGCGCCGGAGGGTGGCAGTACAGGCAGGTCGATGGCAATGGCGGCAGCGATGTCCTCGATGCGGTTGGCGCGAATGGCCAGGGTGCGCAGGCCATGTTGGCGGCAGACGCGCATCAGCCCCGGCAAATCGATGGCGCCTTCACTGGCGGGCAGCTTGTCCAGCGCCAGTACCAGCGGGGTATTGCTGAAAAAATTCGGGGCCTGGGCCACTTTGGCGGCCAGTTGGCGGTCCAGGGCTTCAAGGTTGTTGTGCGCAAGTTCCAGCACCGTGATGGCGAGCATACTGCCCTTAAGCTGGAACACGGGGGCTTGGTCTAGCGATTCGGTTTGGCTCATGGTTGCTTAACGCGACTTGTCACTTAAAGTGCTGAGACTTATAACGAGAACGCCGGCAGGCCGCAAGCCGGGTCTAACGATGTAGAATGGCCGACCCTTGTGTCTGTCCGGAATCATTAATGGATCGCCCGCGTTTTCGTGCCGCTTTTTTTCATCCGCGTTTCTGGCTGCTATGGCTGGGTCTCGGCGTGCTGTGGCTGGTCGTGCAACTGCCTTATAAAGTACAACTGTGTATCGGCCGTGGTCTCGGCGCCCTGATGTATCGGGTGGCCGGTGATCGCCGACGTATTGCCACGCGCAACCTTGAATTGTGTTTCCCTGAAAAGACCCGCGCCGAGCGCAAGCAGTTGCTCAAGGACAACTTCGCCTCGACCGGTATCGCCTTCTTTGAAATGGCCATGAGCTGGTGGTGGTCAAAACCGCGTCTGGCCAAGCTGGCCCATGTCGAGGGGCTGGAGCACCTGAAGCAGGCTCAGCTTGAAGGCAAGGGGGTAATCCTGATGGCACTTCACTTTACCACCCTGGAAATCGGCGCTGCCTTGCTGGGTCAGCAACACACCATCGACGGCATGTACCGCGAACATAAAAACCCGCTGTTCGACTTTATCCAGCGTCGTGGCCGTGAGCGGCACAATGTAGATTCGCTGGCTGTCGAACGTGATGACGTGCGCGGAATGCTCAAGCTACTGCGCTCAGGGCGGGCGATCTGGTATGCGCCCGACCAGGACTACGGCGCCAAGCAGAGCATCTTTGTGCCTTTGTTCGGTATCCAGGCGGCCACTGTTACCGCCACCAGCAAGTTCGCCAAACTGGGCAAAGCGCAGGTTGTGCCCTTTACTCAACAAAGACTGGCCGACGGCAGTGGTTACAAGCTGGTCATTCATCCGCCACTGAGGGATTTCCCCGGAGAAAGCGATGAGGCTGATTGCCTGCGAATCAATCAATGGGTTGAGCGGGCGGTGCGTGAATGCCCCGAGCAGTATCTGTGGGCCCATCGCCGCTTCAAGACCCGCCCGCCCGGCGAGCCGAAACTGTACGACAAACGCGGCTGAGGCGGCCGCACTGGCGTGACTGCGGTTGCGCCGGTGACGGGCCTGATACTGTCTGGTGGTGGTGCGCGGGCGGCCTATCAAGTCGGCGTGCTGGCGGCGATTGCCGAGTTGCTGCCTGCCGGTGCCATCAACCCGTTCCCGGTGATTGTCGGGACGTCAGCGGGCGCGATCAATGCGGTCAGCCTGGCTAGCGGGGCGATGGATTTCACCCGCGCGGTCGAGCACCTGACCCTGTTCTGGCAGGGCTTTGAAAGCAGGCGCGTGCTACGCAGCGACTGGTCGGGGGTTTTGCACCAGGCCACGCGTTTTTTTGCTCACAGTCTGCTCGGGCTAGGCTCGCATGTGCCGGTGGCGCTGCTCGACAGTTCGCCCTTGCGCGATCTGCTCCAGGACCGGATCAACTTCCCCGGTGTTGAACAGGCGATTGCCGGGCATCACCTACGGGCTGTCGCGGTTACTGCATTTGGCTATTCTTCCAGTCAGGCGGTGACCTTTTATCAAGGCAAGGGCACCATCAATGGCTGGTTGCGCCATCGGCGCATCGGCATGCCCACCGCTTTGACGGTTGAACATCTGCTGGCCAGTTCGGCCATCCCTCTTCTGTTTGCTCCGGTCAAAATCGGCGAAGAGTATTTTGGCGATGGCGCAGTGCGGCAGTCGGCGCCAATCAGTCCGGCGCTGCATCTGGGAGCCAACCGGGTGCTGGTGGTGGGGGTGAGCGGCAACCCGCGCGGGCCGGACCTTCAGGCCGGCCAGTCGCACTACTACAACGCTCAACAACCGACGCTGGCGCAAATTGGCGGGCATATGCTCAACAGTACGTTTATCGACAGCCTGGAAAGCGATATCGAGCTGCTTGAGCGGCTCAATCACTTCAGTCGCCTGCTGCCCAGGCAATCCGACAACCTCGGTTTGTCCCCCGTGGAGGTGCTGGTGATTGCGCCGAGCCAGCCTATAGACGAAATCGCGGCCCGCCATCGGCATGAGCTGCCGGCCGCGCTGCGCATGTTCCTGCGTGGCCCCGGTGCGACCAAAACCAGTGGTGCAGGGGTGCTCAGCTACCTGCTGTTCGAGGCGGGTTATTGTCGGGAGTTGATCGAGTTGGGGCGACGCGATGCGATGGCCAAGCGCGATGCGCTGTGCCAGTTTTTGCGGGTTTGAACTACTCGCTTTTGTAGCCGCTGCCGCAGGCTGCGATAAGGGCCGCCGGCCCTTCCTCGGGGTCGCTGCGCAACCCATCGCAATCTGTTGCAGCGGCTACAGGTTTACTCGGCAATCTGCAATTTGCGCGCTTCAGTGTAGATGTAACGCAGCTTGTCGTATTCGAATGGCGAGTCGAACTGACCATAACGGAAGCTGGTGGTATAGCGTTTGTCGACAGCGCCCAGCACCCAGATCTCGGGATGGCGAGTGCTCTCGTGCGGCACGTTCAGGAAGTTGATCTCCTGGTTGACGCCATAGTCGACCACCAGGCCCGTGGTGTCGCGCAGGTTCGACGGGCCAAGGATCGGCAGCATCAGGTATGCACCGCCGGGTACGCCATAAAAGCCCAGGGTCTGGCCGAAGTCTTCACTTTGACGGGGCAGGCCCATGGCTGTGGCCGGATCCCACAGCCCGCCGATGCCGATGGTCGTATTCAGCAACAAGCGCCCTGTGGTTTCCATCGAGCGATGACCCTTGAGCTGCAGCAGGCTGTTGAACAGGTTGGGGACATCCCCCAGGTTGTTGAAGAAGTTGCTCACACCCGTGCGCAAAAAACTGGGCGTGACATAGCGATAGCCATTGACCACCGGGAGGAACACCCACTGGTCGAAGCGGTAGTTGAAATGGTAGATCCTGCGGTTGATCGGCTCCAGCGGGTCATAGATGCTCAGAGCGTTCATGGTGGCGCGCTCGAACTCACGCTGATCCAGGCCCGGATTGAACTTCAACAGTTTCAACGGCTGGGTAAACCCGTCGACATCGGGGGTCAGTTCCGTGTGAGCTTTGCTGTTGTCGGCTTGGGCGAAGCCGGCGCCGAGCAGGGCGGCGAGAAGCAATAATTGTTTAGCCACGGAAGAACTCCAGCATATCGTCAGCGTTGACTCGGTAATTGATGTTGCCGCAATGGCCGCCATAGGGGTAAACCGTCAGGCGATTACCGAAGGTTTTACGCAGGAATCCGAGGTCGCCAGGGCCCAGGATGATGTCGTCGGCGTTATGCATGACGGCAATCTTCGGGCTGTTTTTCAGGTAATCCTGCAGGGCGTACAGGCTGACCTGATCGATCAACTGCAGCAGGCTGCCGCCATCGGTCTTGGCGCGCCACATGGGGATCACCTGCTCGGTCAGGTAGCAGTCAAAGTCACACTGCAGCGAACGCTTGAGGAAAGGTGTCAGGCTGGTGCCCTCGGTGATCGGGTAGTTCGGCGGGGTGATCAGGCCACGGCGGTTGATCAGGTCCGAGGTGAACACGATATCGGCTGACGAGAAACGAAACACCGTGCCGATCAGCATGGCCATTTGCTCGTTGGTCAGGCGCTCCTTGGAGTTTTGCAGGTCATACACCAGTGCCGCATTGAGGTCGACCCGGCCTTTATCCTGGAAGTAGCGGGTCAGCTTGCCCAGCACCAGTTCGTAGAACGTGGTGGAGTTGTTGATGCCTTTGACCTCGGTCTGCACCAGCTTGTCGAGGTTGCTGATGGAGGTGAAGAGATTGACCGGCGGGTTGAGCATCAACACTTTTTTGAAGTTGAAGCTTTTGCGTGTTTCATCCAGGTGGCTGACAAAGGCAGCATCCAGCGCACCCAGGCTATAACCCGCGAGGTAGTAGTCTGTAACGGGCAATTTGGCCTGTTGGGCGCGTACAGCCTGCATCACATGATACAAATCCTCGGCGTCGTACTGGCTGATGCCGGGTGTGGCCAGGCGCGAGGCCGAACTCATGAAGTCATAGCTGGTGGGCGATGACAGCTGAACGACGTGATAGCCTTCCTGATAGAAGAGCTTTTTAAGGTATTCGTTGAGGCTGCTGTCGTAGGCAGCACCGGTGCCGGCAATCAGGAACATCAAGGGCGCCGGGTGATCCTGTTTGGCCATGCGGTAAGTGAGCTTTTTCACCGCCCAGAAATTGGCCGGCAGTATGTGCTCACGTTCAGGGCGCAGGTTGAGGGTGTAGTCCGACTGGTTGATATCATCTTCGTCGGGCAGCAGCGGGCGCATTTGCGGCGGAGTGGTGGCGATCGTAGCTTCAAACGGATTGGTTATCGGGTAGCCATACGTTGCGGGGTCGACATCGACCGCCTGCGCGGACGCACTCAAGATAAGGCCGCCCAGTAAGGCAGCGAAGGGCAGAGAACGGAGCATGGAGGCTATCCCTAAATAAGATGCGCAAAAGTTTCGCAGGCTATGACCACAGGGCTCGTACTGAAGTGCCATTCAATGGCACTAAATAATTCCCCAAACAGTCCCGAACAGGCAAAAAGTCACTCAAGATACACGCTGAATGACTTTAGTTAACAGATATCTGATTGCAAGGCTTGTATAGCTGTAGATGGGGATTAAGCTGGGCGCCGTTTTTGCCTATCGGAGTTTGTTATGCGACCTCGTTTGCCGTGGATCTTGCTGCTTATCGCTCTGCCTGTATGGTTGCTCGCCAGTTATGGGCTGCGATACGGCTTGATGGAGGACTCGCAGTGGGTGGGGACCTGTGTGGCAGAGGCTGCGCGCTGGGAATGCCAGTTGCGGGCAAACCTGGGCTTGTTGATTCATTTCCGGGTATTGGGCTGGGTCGCGCTGGTGCTGTCGATTATTGCTTTTTGCGTGCGTGGTCGTGTCGGCTGCGCACTGGCGGTGCTGGCCCTGCTGTTCGGCCTGCCCGCACTGGCGTTGTATAACGCCAGCCTCGCAGTGTTTGCCGTGGTGATCGCCGGGTTGCGCCTGGTGCGGGCCGCGAAGTAAGAGTTTGAAACATTTGTGGGAGCGAGCCTGCTCGCGAAAGGTCTTTGAGGCCTTCGCGAGCAGGCTCGCTCCCACAGGGGGATTGCACTAGAAAGGTGTCATGCGCGCTTGCGCACACTGCGCCACAGCGCCATCACCATCAGTACGCTGACCAGCGCCCACATCCAGGCCTGTTCATTGTGCAAGCCTTCGCGGTACAGCTGCACCGGTATGCCTGCCCCGATGATCAAGGCCAGCAGGCCGAACTCACGGCGCGGGCCGCCCACCGGGCGTAGCAGATAAACCAGTGCAGGCAGGAGCAGGGCGGCACTCGGGAAACTTCGATAGCGCGGTTCAAACACCAGCCCAAGCATCATCACCGCTGCGGCAAACCCGGCGGCTGCCAGCCACCAGCCCGCACGGCGCTCCAGTGCGTTGAACAGGCGTTCTCGCCAGCCGTCTTTCTGGCCCAGGGCCAATGCACCATGGGTCAGTACGATCAGGTTCAGGCCAACCAGCAAGCCAGCCCATAGCCACTCGCCAGCAAAGCGGCTGGTGACTGACGCCAGCTCGGCCCATGCCACGATGCTGCATCCCGCCACCGCACCCAGTGCTGGCAGTGTCAGAGCGGCGCGTTTTGTACGGACCCGGCCGCCAATCAGCAGTGTGCCCACAAACAGGACGGCGCCAAAGCCCAGCCAGACCGGCCAGTGCGGCAGGTTGGATACCGGGCCGGCGAGGATACCCTTGTCCTGGCGATCGGCATCAAACAAACCCCAGTAGCCGCCTACCGCCCCCTCGCTGCCACGCTTCCAGGGTTGGTCGAAGGCTTCGATCAGGTTGTACTTCCAGCCGTTTTGTTCGGCCAGGGTGACAAATCCACGAATGAATTTTGCTTCGTTTACCCGGTTTGGCTGGGCAGTTTCCCGCTGGCGACCTTCGCTCGGCCAGCCGGTCTCGCCGATCAGGATATCTTTGGGGGCGAACTTGTTGCCGAATACCTGGCGAACCTGCGCTACATGTTGTACCGCCTGGTCAATGCCGGCAGGGTCATCTTCCCAGTAAGGCAGCAGGTGGATGGTCAGAAAGTCCACGGCCGGGGCAATTTCCGGGTGTTGCAGCCAGAACTCCCAAACGTCTGCATACGTCACCGGTTGCTTGACCTGGCTTTTCACCTTGTCGATCAGCCGGACCAGCTGCGGGGCAGTGACCTCCTTGCGCAGCAAGGCTTCGTTACCGACTATCACTGCGCTGACCACATCCGGGTTGGCATTGGCTGAAGCGATCAGGGCTTGCACTTCCTGCTCCGTGGCCACGGGGTCGCGGCTGACCCAGGCGCCTGCCATCAGCTTGAGCCCGTGTTTGCGTGCCAGCTCGGGCAGAGCTTCAAGGCCCGCCTGGGAATAGGTGCGGATGCATTGAAAGCGCGTGGCCAGCAACGCCAGATCGGCATCCAGACGCTCTGCCCGTGGCACAAAAGGCTGGTCGAACGGCGACTGGTCCTTATCGAACGGCGTATAGGATGCACATTGCAGTTTATGGGTCGGTGTTGCTGCATCGGGCAATATCACCGGTTGGCCCAGGCCGTACCAGAAGCCGGCAATGGCAAATGCGCCCAGCAGGCAGGCAAGGAGATAAGGCAGCACGGGGAAGCGGACAGTCGCAGACATGGTCGGGCCGTATGGGAGCAAAGCCGCGCATCTTACCTGCAATTGAGCAGGCGCAGCGCCTGTGTATGATTTTGACATCTAATGTTTGTCAGTCTGGCCGTCCAGCGTCCGCACGCATCAATTTGGCTGTGATCGCCATGTCGCTGCTGGTTGTATGGGGGTCGTCGTCAGAGCAGGACGCTAAACAGGCGCGGTTGATTATCCGGAGCAAGTGATACGAGGCTGTAAAGCCTTGCAGGAATCTTGAAGTGGCCCGGCACTCGTCGGGCCCGGCACTGTGGGGAATCAAAGATGAAGATGCGACGAATTTTGAGCGCAGGAGCAGTCTTGGTGCTGGCGATGAGTGCGGGTTTGGCGAGCGCGCAGAACAAACCGACCCTGAATATAGGTTATGTGGATGGCTGGTCCGACAGCGTGGCCACCACCCATGTCGCGGCAGAGGTGATTAAACAGAAGCTGGGTTATGACGTGAAATTGATGCCGGTAGCCACCGGCATCATGTGGCAGGGGGTGGCCACGGGCAAACTCGATGCCATGTTGTCCGCCTGGTTGCCGGTGACCCACGGCGAATATTGGACCAAGAACAAGGACAAGGTGGTCGATTACGGGCCCAACTTCAAAGATGCAAAAATTGGCCTGATCGTGCCTGAATACGTAAAGGCACAGTCGATTGCTGACTTGAAGGGCAGCGATGAGTTTAAAAACAAAATTGTCGGTATCGATGCCGGGTCGGGTGTCATGCTTAAAACCGATGAGGCCATCAAGGATTACGACCTCAAGGGTTACAAGTTGCAGGCAAGTTCCGGGGCGGCCATGACCTCGGAGCTTGGGCGTGCCTATGCCAAGAACGAACCGATTGCCGTCACCGGCTGGGTGCCGCACTGGATGTTTGCCAAGTGGAAACTGCGTTTTCTTGAAGATCCCAAAGGCGTTTATGGTGCCGCAGAAACCGTTAACAGCATCGGCAGCAAGGAGCTGAATAAAAAAGCGCCGGAAGTTGCGGCATTTCTGGAGAAGTTTTCCTGGAATTCAAAAGACGAAATTGGTGAGGTGATGCTGGCCATTCAAGAAGGTGCCAAGCCTGAAGTGGCGGCCAAAGAGTGGGTTGCCAAACACCCGGAGCGTGTTGCCCAGTGGACCGATAAATAATCGCGAAGCGTCTAGCTCGCAGTACACAAGACCGCCTGGTGTTTTCGCCAGGCGGTTTTTGCATTTTCGGGCGGGGCAATGGTTGTCATCGTCCTTGCAGGCTAGGTAAACCGGGGGCTGCAGCAAATCAGAGGCTCTACTACTAAAGTCGTCTGGAATAGAATTTGCGCCGCCCTAATAGTGAAAACGTTCCATCTCATCTGTGCTGCGAGGACAAAAATAATGAACGACAGCATTTATATCTCGATTCAAAACAGCCCGCGCTTCAAGGAGCTGGTAAAAAAGAGAGAGCGTTTTGCCTGGCTTCTTTCGGCAATCATGCTCGGGTTATATGCCGCTTTTATCCTGTTAATTGCTTATGGGTCGCACATCATGGGGACCAAACTGAGTCCCGATTCGTCCATTACCTGGGGTATTCCGATTGGTGTGGGGCTGATTGTTTCGGCCTTTATCCTGACCGGTATCTATGTACGCAGGGCCAATGGCGAGTTTGATGAGCTGAACAATGCAATTCTCAAGGAGGCTGGGCAATGATCGGGCGCTTATTGGCAACGCTGGGCGCTACAGCCCTTGCACCGGCAGTTTGGGCGGGGGAGGCCCTGACTGGGGAAGTGCAAAAACAACCGCTCAATATTTCGGCGATCATCATGTTCGTCGTCTTTGTGGGTGCGACCCTGTGCATTACTTACTGGGCATCGAAACGCAACAAGTCGGCAGCCGATTACTATGCAGCTGGCGGCAAGATTACCGGTTTCCAGAACGGTCTGGCGATTGCCGGCGACTATATGTCGGCAGCCTCCTTTCTGGGTATTTCCGCGCTGGTGTACACGTCCGGCTATGACGGCCTGATCTATTCGATCGGCTTTCTGGTGGGCTGGCCCATCATTCTGTTCCTGATTGCAGAGCGTCTGCGCAACCTGGGCAAATACACCTTTGCCGATGTGGCCTCGTACCGCTTGGGGCAAACCCAGATTCGCTCGTTGTCAGCCTGTGGTTCGCTGGTGGTGGTAGCGTTCTACCTGATTGCGCAAATGGTCGGTGCCGGCAAGCTGATCCAGTTGTTGTTTGGTCTGGATTACCACGTTGCGGTGATCCTGGTAGGTATCCTGATGTGCATGTATGTGTTGTTCGGCGGCATGCTGGCAACTACCTGGGTGCAAATCATCAAGGCGGTCATGTTGCTGTCGGGTGCCACGTTCATGGCCGTGATGGTCATGAAGCATGTGAACTTTGACTTCAACGCACTGTTCGCCGAAGCAGTGAAGATTCACCCTAAAGGTGAAGCAATCATGAGCCCGGGCGGGTTGGTCAAAGATCCTATCTCTGCATTCTCCCTCGGTTTGGCCCTGATGTTCGGTACTGCTGGCCTGCCACATATCCTGATGCGCTTCTTTACCGTGAGCGATGCCAAGGAAGCGCGCAAGAGCGTGTTCTACGCAACGGGCTTTATTGGCTACTTCTATATCCTGACCTTTATCATCGGTTTTGGCGCAATCATCCTGGTCAGTACCAACCCGGACTTCAAGGACGCGGCTGGCGCCTTGCTGGGTGGTAACAACATGGCGGCTGTGCACCTTGCGGACGCGGTTGGCGGCAGCATGTTCCTGGGCTTTATTTCGGCAGTGGCTTTCGCCACCATTCTGGCGGTTGTTGCGGGGCTGACCCTGGCGGGCGCTTCTGCGGTGTCCCATGACCTGTATGCCAGCGTGATCAAAAAGGGCAAGGCCAACGACAAGGAAGAGATTCGGGTCTCGAAGATCACCACTATTGCATTGGCGGTACTGGCAATTGGCTTGGGTATCTTGTTTGAAAGCCAGAACATCGCGTTTATGGTGGGCCTGGCGTTCTCCATTGCTGCGAGCTGCAACTTCCCGGTCTTGCTGCTATCCATGTACTGGAAAAACCTGACCACCCGTGGCGCCATGATAGGCGGCTGGATGGGGCTGGTAAGCGCGGTTGGCCTGATGATCCTGGGCCCGACCATCTGGGTGCAGATCCTGCATCATGAAAAGGCCATCTTCCCTTACGAGTACCCGGCGCTGTTCTCCATGATCATCGCGTTTGCGGGTATCTGGTTCTTCTCCATTACGGACAAGTCCAAATCGGCAGAGAAGGAGCGTGCGTTGTTCTTCCCGCAGTTTGTGCGTTCGCAGACGGGGTTGGGGGCGAGCGGTGCGGTGGATCATTAATCCGTAATAGACAGTATGTTTAATCGAATCCCCCTGTCGCAAGGCAGGGGGATTTTTTTGTGCCTATTCTCGCTGTGCAAGTGCGAAGTTCCGTAGCAGCTGCTACAAGACGCACACACAAAAAAATACGGCCTCTATAAATAGAGGCCGTATTGTCTGCAATCAGGGCACTATCGTGGGATATGCCTTACTTGCGGTCTTCCAGCTTGGTGATGTCACGCTGCTCGTAGCCGGTGTACAGCTGGCGCGGACGGCCAATCTTGTACGGGCTGGAGAGCATTTCTTTCCAGTGCGAGATCCAGCCCACTGTACGGGACAGGGCGAAGATCACGGTGAACATGCTGGTCGGAATGCCGATCGCCTTGAGGATGATCCCCGAGTAGAAGTCGACGTTCGGGTACAGCGAACGTTCGATGAAGTACGGGTCGGTCAGGGCGATCTCTTCCAGGCGCATGGCCAGTTCGAGTTGCGGATCGTTGGTGATGCCCAGTTCCTTGAGAACTTCGTCGCAGGTCTTTTTCATGACAGTGGCGCGTGGGTCACGGTTTTTGTAAACCCGGTGACCGAAGCCCATCAGCTTGAACGGATCGTTTTTGTCCTTGGCCTTGGCGATGAACTTGTCGATGTTGGACACATCGCCAATTTCGTCGAGCATGGTCAGCACGGCTTCGTTGGCGCCGCCGTGGGCAGGGCCCCACAGTGCAGCGATACCGGCAGCAATACAGGCGAACGGGTTGGCACCCGAAGAACCCGCCAGGCGCACGGTAGAGGTCGACGCATTCTGTTCGTGGTCGGCATGCAGGATAAAGATCTTGTCCATTGCCTTGGCCAGTACCGGACTGATCGGTTTGATCTCGCACGGCGTATTGAACATCATGTGCAGGAAGTTTTCGGCGTAGGTCAGGTCGTTACGCGGGTACATCATGGGTTGACCCATGGAGTACTTGTAAACCATCGCTGCAAGCGTCGGCATCTTGGCAACCAGGCGGATCGCGGAAATTTCGCGATGCTGCGGGTTATTGATGTCCAGGGAGTCGTGGTAGAAGGCCGAGAGGGCGCCGACTACACCGCACATGACCGCCATCGGGTGGGCGTCACGACGGAAGCCGTTGAAGAAAGTCTTCAACTGCTCGTGAACCATGGTGTGGTTCTTCACGGTGCTGACAAATTGAGCCTTCTGCTCTGCGGTCGGCAGTTCGCCGTTCAGCAGCAGGTAAGCGGTCTCAAGGTAGTCAGAGTGTTCAGCCAGCTGTTCGATCGGGTAGCCGCGGTGCAGCAGGATACCGTTGTCACCATCAATATAGGTGATCTTCGACTCGCAAGATGCGGTCGACATGAAGCCAGGGTCAAATGTGAATCGGCCCGTGGCCGTCAGGCCTCGCACATCGATTACATCGGGACCCACGGTGCCAGTTAAAATGGGCAGCTCGACGGGGGCTGCGCCCTCGATGATCAACTGCGCTTTTTTGTCAGCCATGTGGCCTCCTATTTATGCTTGAAATCATCAGACAGACCCCCCACGCAGGGCCCGCACCACTATAGTGAGATAAATTCGAATGTCAATTTGCCTAAAGTCTTGCTGTACAAGGCTTTGAGAAGCGTTTTTTCGCGAATATCCCAGCCGTTTACGCCTTTTATGCCAAGAGCGCAATGCGCTATTAGGGGGTGGGTGTTTGCGTTGTCATTAGTAACCTAACTGTCTATACTCGGCAGCCGACCGCCAGAGGCTTTTGGGCCTGTTTAGATGGGGGTCGTCACTCCCGGGTGGTGGGTACCTGACCAGTGCGCATCCCAACAAACTTGCCCTGATTGTTAGGGGCTCTTCAGTGTGAAAAAAGCCGTGAATAGCCAACGACCTGTAAACCTAGACCTAAGGACCATCAAACTCCCCATCACCGGCGTTACGTCATTTCTGCACCGTGTATCGGGCATCATTCTTTTTCTCGGCCTGGGCATCATGCTTTATGCATTGAGCAAATCCCTGGGTTCCGAAGAAGGTTATGCCGAGGTGAAGGCATGCTTGACCAGTCCGCTGGCCAAATTCGTTGCGTGGGGCCTGCTCTCTGCCTTGCTGTATCACCTGGTTGCCGGTGTGCGCCACTTGATCATGGACATGGGCATCGGTGAGACGCTTGAAGGCGGCCGACTGGGCTCGAAAATCGTAATCGTCATTTCCGTGGTGATGATTGTTCTGGCGGGAGTTTGGATATGGTAACCAGCGTTACGAACCTGTCGCGTTCGGGCCTCTATGACTGGATGGCACAACGTGTGTCTGCGGTTGTTCTAGCGGCTTATTTCATCTTCCTGATCGGGTACCTCGTTGCGAACCCTGGCATTGGCTACGCCCAATGGCATGAGCTGTTCGCAAGCAACTGGATGCGTATTCTCAGCCTGCTGGCCCTTGTTGCTCTGGGCGCACACGCCTGGGTCGGCATGTGGACCATCGCGACCGACTACCTGACGCCAATGGCGCTGGGCAAGTCCGCAACAGCAGTACGTTTCCTCTTCCAGGCAGTCTGCGGCGTTGCAATGTTCGCTTACTTCGTCTGGGGTGTGCAGATTCTTTGGGGTATCTGATTCATGGCTAACACAGTTAATACACTTTCGTTCGACGCCATCATCATTGGCGGCGGCGGTGCCGGCATGCGCGCTGCTCTGCAGCTGGCTCAAGGCGGTCACAAGACTGCTGTAATCACCAAGGTTTTCCCGACTCGTTCGCACACCGTATCGGCCCAGGGTGGCATCACCTGCGCGATCGCGTCTGCAGATCCAAACGATGACTGGCGCTGGCACATGTACGATACCGTCAAGGGTTCCGACTATATCGGTGACCAGGACGCTATCGAATACATGTGTTCCGTAGGTCCGGAAGCCGTGTTCGAGCTCGAGCACATGGGTCTGCCGTTCTCCCGTACCGAACAGGGTCGTATCTACCAGCGTCCTTTCGGCGGTCAGTCCAAGGACTTCGGCAAAGGCGGCCAGGCTGCCCGTACTTGCGCTGCAGCCGACCGTACCGGTCACGCGCTGTTGCACACCCTGTACCAGGCCAACCTCAAGGCCGGCACTGTATTCCTGAACGAATACTACGGTGTCGATCTGGTTAAGAACGAGGCTGGCGATTTCGTCGGCATGATCGTTATCTGCATCGAAACCGGTGAAACCTCTTACGTTCGCGCTAACGCGACCGTACTGGCGACTGGCGGTGCAGGCCGTATCTACTCGTCCACCACCAACGCCCTGATCAACACCGGCGACGGTATTGGCATGGCGCTGCGTGCTGGCGTGCCGGTACAGGACATCGAAATGTGGCAGTTCCACCCGACCGGTATTGCCGGCGCCGGTGTACTGGTTACCGAAGGTTGCCGTGGTGAAGGTGGCTACCTGATCAACAAGCATGGCGAGCGTTTCATGGAGCGTTATGCTCCGAACGCCAAAGACCTTGCTGGTCGTGACGTTGTTGCTCGCTCGATGGTTAAGGAAATCATCGCGGGCAACGGTTGCGGTCCTGATGGCGACCACGTAATGCTGAAGCTCGATCACCTCGGTGAAGAAGTGCTGCACAGCCGTCTGCCAGGTATCTGCGAACTGTCGAAAACGTTCGCACACGTTGACCCGGTATTGGCTCCGGTTCCAGTGGTTCCGACTTGCCACTATATGATGGGCGGCGTTGCCACCAACATTCATGGTCAGGCGATCACTCAGGACGCCGACGGCAACGACCAGATCATCCCTGGCCTGTTTGCAGTAGGTGAAGTGGCTTGCGTATCCGTACACGGTGCCAACCGTCTGGGCGGCAACTCGCTGCTCGACCTGGTGGTATTCGGTCGTGCTGCCGGCCTGTTCCTTGAGCAGACCCTTAAAGAAGGCGTTGATTACGCTCGTCCACGCCAGTCCGACATCGACGCTGCCCTGGCACGTCTGGACGGCCTGAACTCGCGTACCGACGGCGAAGACGTGGCAACCCTGCGTAAAGAGCTGCAAAGCTGCATGCAGAACTACTTCGGTGTATTCCGTACCGGCGAATACATGCAGAAGGGTATTGCTCAGCTGGCTGATCTGCGCAAGCGCATCGCCAACGTGAAAATCAACGATAAGAGCCAGGCGTTCAACACGGCCCGTATCGAAGCCCTTGAGCTGCAAAACCTGCTCGAAGTGGCTGAAGCGACTGCAATCGCTGCTGAAGTTCGTAAGGAATCGCGCGGTGCTCACGCCCGTGAAGACTTCGAAGATCGTGACGACGTTAACTGGCTGTGCCACACCCTGTACTTCCCGGGTGACAAGCGCGTAGCCAAGCGTGCGGTGAACTTCTCGCCGAAAACCGTTCCGACCTTCGAGCCAATGGTTCGTACTTACTAAGGGTGGCCGATATGTTGAAAGTCAGTGTTTATCGTTACAACCCTGATCAGGACGCCGCTCCGTTCATGCAGGAATTCGAGGTCAATACCAATGGTAAAGACCTGATGGTGCTGGATGTACTGGCCCTGATCAAAGAGCAGGACGAGGGTTTCTCCTATCGTCGCTCTTGCCGTGAGGGCGTTTGCGGCTCAGACGGCATGAACATCAACGGCAAGAACGGCCTGGCGTGTGTAACGCCGCTGTCCGCTGTCGTTAAAGGCAACAAGCTGATCGTTCGTCCACTGCCAGGTTTGCCGGTTATCCGTGACCTGGTCGTCGATATGAGCATCTTCTACAAGCAATACGAGAAAGTTAAGCCGTTCCTGCAGAACGACACGCCGGCTCCGGCCATCGAACGTCTGCAATCACCAGAAGAGCGTGAAAAGCTCGACGGTCTGTACGAGTGCATCCTGTGCGCTTGCTGCTCGACCTCGTGCCCGTCCTTCTGGTGGAACCCGGACAAGTTCCTGGGCCCTGCTGCACTGCTGCAAGCCTATCGTTTCCTGGCTGACAGCCGTGACACCAAGACCAGTGAGCGCCTGGCTTCGCTGGATGACCCGTTCAGCGTATTCCGCTGCCGCGGGATCATGAACTGCGTAAACGTGTGTCCGAAGGGCCTGAACCCGACTAAGGCCATCGGTCACGTGCGTAGCATGCTGCTGCAAAGCGGCGTGTGATCCAAAGCAGTACCGCAGCACCGCTGTAACCGTAGATGCTACGGCGCAGGCTTCAACCGGCGCCGTAGTTTTAACCTGAGCAACAGCTCATAAAGCTGCGGCTCTTATTTTGAAGAAATGAGACCAGCAGGGGCATCCGGGCTGGTACCCGGACTATCAGCGTGATCCTAAGTGGCTTGTTTTAGTCGCTGTATTCGGACTTTCTCAAGCATGCTCTGGTGTTCTCGTCGATGGTGTCCCCTAACCGAGGGTGACCAAGCATGCAAGAAAGCGTGATGCAGCGCATGTGGAACAGCGGCTATCTTTCAGGTGGTAACGCTGCCTATGTGGAAGAGCTCTATGAGCTCTACCTGCACGACCCTAACGCTGTGCCAGAAGAATGGCGCACCAAATTTCAGACGTTGCCTGTTGAAGGCAACTCTGCCAACGATGTTTCGCACTCCACAATCCGCGACCATTTCGTGCTGCTGGCAAAGAACCAGCGCCGCGCTCAACCGGTTTCTGCCGGGAGCGTGAGCAGTGAGCACGAGAAGAAGCAGGTTGAAGTGCTGCGATTGATCCAGGCCTATCGGATGCGCGGCCACCAGGCAGCCCAGCTTGATCCGCTGGGGCTGTGGCAGCGTCCTGCACCTGCAGACCTGTCGATCAATCATTACGGCTTGACCAATGCCGATCTTGATACGACCTTCCGTGCCGGCGACCTGTATATCGGCAAAGAGGAAGCGAGCCTACGCGAAATTCTCGAAGCGTTGCAGCAGACATATTGCCGCACCATTGGCGCAGAGTTCACGCACATCGTCGATTCCGAGCAGCGCCACTGGTTTGAACAGCGCCTCGAAAGCGTACGCGGCCGCCCGACTTACTCGGCTGAAGTCAAAAGCCATCTGCTTGAGCGCGTGACTGCTGCTGAAGGTCTGGAAAAGTACCTGGGGACCAAATACCCGGGCACCAAGCGTTTCGGCCTGGAAGGCGGCGAAAGCCTGATTCCTTTGCTGGACGAGCTGATCCAGCGTTCGGGCAACTACGGCACCAAGGAAATCGTTATCGGCATGGCCCACCGTGGTCGCCTGAACGTATTGGTGAACACCTTCGGCAAAAACCCGCGCGAGCTGTTCGACGAGTTCGAAGGCAAGAAAAAGATCGAGTTGGGTTCCGGTGACGTTAAATACCACCAGGGCTTCTCCTCCAACGTCATGACTGCCGGTGGTGAAGTTCACCTGGCAATGGCGTTTAACCCCTCCCACCTGGAAATCGTTTCTCCAGTGGTTGAAGGGTCTGTACGCGCTCGCCAGGACCGTCGTAACGACAGCACCGGCGAAAAGGTACTGCCAATTTCCATCCACGGTGATGCTGCTTTCGCAGGTCAGGGCGTGGTCATGGAAACCTTCCAGATGTCGCAGACTCGCGGCTTCAAGACTGGCGGTACGGTTCACCTGGTGATCAACAACCAGGTCGGCTTCACCATCAGCAATCCGGAAGACTCCCGTTCTACCGAGTACTGCACTGACGTCGCGAAAATGATTCAGGCGCCGATCCTCCATGTCAATGGTGATGATCCGGAAGCCGTATTGTTCGTGACTCAGCTGGCTATCGACTACCGCATGCAGTTCAAGCGTGACGTCGTGATCGACCTGTTCTGCTACCGCCGTCGCGGTCACAACGAGGCCGATGAACCAAACGGTACCCAGCCGCTGATGTATCAGCAGATCGCCAAGCAGCGCACCACCCGTGAGCTGTATGCCGAGCGCCTGACACAAGAGAAAGTGGTGGACGCAGAACGCGTTCAAGCCAAGATCGACGAATACCGCAACGCGCTGGACAACGGCCTGCATGTTGTGAAAAGTCTGGTCAAGGAACCGAACAAAGAGCTGTTCGTGGACTGGCGTCCGTATCTGGGCCACGCCTGGACTGCGCGTCACGACACCCGTTTCGATCTGAAAACCCTGCAAGAACTGTCTGCCAAGCTGCTGGAAATTCCAGAAGGCTTTGTGGTTCAGCGCCAGGTTGCGAAGATCTACGAAGATCGTCAAAAAATGCAAGCCGGCGGCCTGCCGATCAACTGGGGTTATGCCGAAACCATGGCATATGCAACCCTGCAGTTCGAAGGTCACCCGATTCGCATGACCGGTCAGGACATTGGTCGCGGTACGTTCTCGCACCGTCACGCCGTGTTGCACAACCAGAAAGATGCTGGCACCTATATTCCCCTGAAGCACCTGTTCGAAGGTCAGCCTCGCTTTGACCTGTACGACTCGCTGCTGTCCGAGGAAGCGGTGCTGGCGTTCGAATACGGCTATTCCACCACCACGCCGAACGCGCTGGTGATCTGGGAAGCCCAGTTCGGCGACTTCGCCAACGGCGCCCAGGTTGTAATCGACCAGTTCATCACCAGCGGTGAGCACAAGTGGGGCCGTCTGTGCGGTCTGACCATGCTGCTGCCACACGGTTATGAAGGTCAGGGCCCGGAGCACTCCTCTGCACGTCTTGAGCGTTACCTGCAATTGTGTGCCGAGCACAACATTCAGGTGTGCGTACCGACCACTCCGGCACAGATCTACCATCTGTTGCGCCGTCAGGTTATCCGTCCGCTGCGCAAGCCGCTGATCGTCCTGACACCGAAGTCGTTGCTGCGTCACAAACTGGCAATCTCGACCCTGGAAGATCTGGCCGAAGGTTCGTTCCAGACCGTTATTCCGGAAATCGATGCGCAGGATCCGGCGAACGTCGGTCGCATCGTGCTGTGTAGCGGCAAGGTCTACTACGACCTGTTGGAAAAACGCCGTGCCGAAGGTCGTGATGACATCGCTATCGTGCGTCTTGAGCAGCTGTACCCGTTCCCTGAGGACGACTTGATTGAAGTCCTGGCTCCGTACAAAAACGCCAAGCATATTGTCTGGTGTCAGGAAGAGCCGATGAACCAGGGTGCCTGGTACTGCAGCCAGCATCACATGCGCCGCATCATCAGCGGTCACGACAAGTCGCTCGTACTCGAGTACGCGGGCCGTGACGCTTCTGCTGCACCTGCTTGTGGTTACGCATCGATGCACGCTGAGCAACAGGCAAAACTGTTGCAAGACGCGTTCACTGTTTAACGCCTTCGCGCACTGAAACCGAATTTAAGGAACCAAAGAACATGGCTATCGAGATCAAAGCCCCAACATTTCCGGAATCGGTTGCCGATGGCACCGTTGCCACCTGGCACAAGCAACCGGGCGACGCTGTAAAGCGCGACGACCTGATTGTCGACATCGAAACCGACAAGGTAGTGCTGGAAGTACTGGCCACTGCTGACGGCGTGCTGGGCGCTATCGTCAAGAACGAAGGCGACACCGTTCTGTCCGACGAAGTGCTGGGCTCCATCGTTGAAGGCGGCGCTGCTGCTGCCGCTCCTGCTGCTGCCGCTGCACCGGCCGCCCAGGCTGCTGCTCCGGCTGCCGATGGCGAAGACGATCCTGTTGCTGCTCCGGCTGCACGCAAGATCGCTGAAGAAAACGGTATCAACATCGCTTCCGTTGCCGGTACTGGCAAAGGCGGTCGTGTGACCAAGGAAGACGTAGTTGCTGCGGTAGCTGCCAAAAAAGCCGCTCCTGCTGCTGCGCCGGCCAAGGCCGCTGCACCTGCCGCTGCCGCTCCGGTATTCGCTGCTGGCGACCGCGTAGAAAAACGCGTTCCGATGACCCGCGTTCGTGCCACCGTGGCCAAGCGTCTGGTTGAAGCTCAGTCGAACATGGCGATGCTGACCACTTTCAACGAAGTGGACATGACTGAAATCATGGCACTGCGTTCGAAGTACAAGGATCTGTTCGAGAAGTCCCACAACGGCGTACGCCTGGGCTTCATGTCGTTCTTCGTGAAAGCAGCTACCGAAGCACTGAAACGCTTCCCGGCCGTTAACGCCTCGATCGACGGTTCCGACATCGTTTACCACGGCTTCGCCGACATCGGTGTAGCTGTTTCCAGCGACCGTGGTCTGGTGGTTCCGGTTCTGCGTAACGCCGAACTGATGAGCCTGGCTGAAATCGAAGGCGGCATCGCTGCCTACGGTAAAAAAGCCCGTGACGGCAAACTGTCGATCGACGAAATGACCGGTGGTACTTTCACTATCACCAACGGTGGTACTTTCGGTTCGATGATGTCGACCCCGATCGTTAACCCGCCGCAAGCCGCGATCCTGGGCATGCACAACATCCTTCAGCGTCCAATGGCAGTCAACGGTCAGGTAGTTATCCGTCCGATGATGTATTTGGCTCTGTCTTACGATCACCGCTTGATCGATGGCAAAGAAGCTGTAAGTTTCCTGGTAGCAATCAAAAACCTGCTGGAAGACCCGGCTCGTCTGCTGCTGGATATCTAATAGAAGCTGCTGCAAGTTTCAGGTGCCAGGCTGCGGGAAAAAGCAGTCTGGCTTTGGCTTGCAGCTTGCTGCTGACAGCTTGTAGCTAATAGAGGATCTATTTTCATGTCTCAGAAATTTGACGTTGTAGTGATTGGTGCGGGCCCTGGCGGCTATGTTGCAGCCATCAAGGCTGCGCAACTGGGCCTTTCGACTGCTTGCATCGAAAAATACACCGACAAGGAAGGCAAACTGGCGCTGGGCGGTACTTGCCTGAACGTTGGCTGCATTCCATCCAAGGCGCTGCTGGACAGCTCCTGGAAGTACCACGAAGCCAAGGATGCATTCGCCATCCACGGCATCACCACCGGTGAAGTGAAGATGGACGTTGCTGCGATGGTTGGCCGTAAAGCCAACATCGTTAAAGGTCTGACTTCCGGCGTTGCGACCCTGTTCAAGGCCAACGGCGTTACTTCCCTGCAAGGCCACGGCAAACTGCTGGCCGGCAAGCGTGTTGAGCTGACCAAGCCAGACGGCAGCGTTGAAATCATCGAAGCCGAGAACGTGATTCTGGCTTCGGGCTCGCGTCCGATCGACATTCCACCTGCTCCAGTCGACAACAACGTGATCGTTGATTCGACCGGCGCCCTGGAATTCCAGTCCGTGCCAAAACGTCTGGGCGTTATCGGCGCTGGCGTGATCGGTCTGGAACTGGGTTCGGTATGGTCCCGTCTGGGCGCTGAAGTGACTGTTCTGGAAGCCCTGGACACCTTCTTGATGGCTGCTGACGCTGCCGTTTCGAAAGAAGCCTACAAAACCCTGACCAAACAAGGTCTGGACATCAAGCTGGGCGCTCGCGTCACCGGTTCCAAGGTCAACGGCGAAGAAGTCGTTGTGACCTACACCGACGCCAACGGCGAACAGACCATCACCTTCGACAAGCTGATCGTAGCCGTGGGTCGCCGTCCGGTGACTACCGAGTTGCTGGCAGCTGACAGCGGCGTGACCATCGACGAGCGCGGTTTCGTGTTTGTTGACGATCATTGCGCAACCAGCGTACCGGGCGTATTCGCCATTGGTGACGTGGTTCGCGGCATGATGCTGGCACACAAGGCTTCCGAAGAAGGCATCATGGTTGTCGAGCGCATCAAAGGTCACAAGACCGAGATGAACTACGACCTGATTCCATCGGTTATTTACACTCACCCGGAGATCGCGTGGGTTGGTAAAACCGAGCAGGCCTTGAAAGCTGAAGGCGTTGAGGTTAACGTCGGCACCTTCCCGTTCGCCGCCAGTGGCCGTGCCATGGCAGCAAACGACACCGGTGGCTTTGTCAAAGTCATTGCTGATGCCAAAACTGACCGCGTACTGGGCGTCCACGTGATTGGCCCGAGCGCTGCAGAGCTGGTACAGCAGGGCGCGATCGGTATGGAATTCGGCACCAGCGCTGAAGATCTGGGCATGATGGTTTTCTCCCATCCGACCCTGTCCGAAGCCTTGCACGAAGCAGCACTGGCTGTGAATGGCGGCGCCATCCACATTGCCAACCGTAAGAAACGTTAAGACCAGACAATAAGAAACCACGGCGGTTTGCCCGTCGTGAGCCTTGCTAGCAAGCCTCACCGCGGAACTTCCGCCGGACGCAGTCTTGTCTTGTTTTAACCGGGCCCGGCTCCGCTCAAGCGGATGTCGGGTTTGTTGAAACAGCACAAGCAGCAGTCACAGGTGGTGCGGCACTAATAGTAGTGCAGCGCCGAATGCGCAGTACCTAACGAAGACGGTAAAAAGCATGAATCTTCACGAGTATCAGGGTAAGCAGCTGTTCGCTGAATACGGCCTGCCAGTATCCAAGGGTTATGCAGTAGACACCCCGGAAGCAGCCGCAGAAGCTTGCGACAAAATCGGTGGGACCGAATGGGTTGTAAAAGCCCAGGTTCACGCAGGTGGTCGCGGTAAAGCGGGCGGCGTTAAGCTGGTTCGCAGCAAAGAAGACGCTAAAGCATTCGCACAACAGTGGTTGGGCAAGCGTCTGGTGACTTACCAGACTGACGCCAATGGTCAGCCGGTCACCAAGATCCTGGTTGAGTCGTGCACTGATATCGCTAAAGAGCTGTACCTGGGCGCTGTCGTTGACCGTTCGAGCCGTCGTATCGTGTTCATGGCTTCCACCGAAGGTGGCGTGGACATCGAGAAAATCGCTCACGACACTCCAGAAAAAATTCTGAAAGCAACGATCGATCCACTGGTTGGCGCACAGCCATTCCAGGGTCGCGAGTTGGCTTTCCAGCTGGGTCTGGAAGGCAAGCAAGTTGCTCAGTTCGCCAAGATCTTCGTAGGTCTGGCCAAACTGTTCAAGGATCACGATCTGGCCCTGCTGGAAGTGAACCCGCTGGTTATCAAGACTGACGGCGATCTGCACTGCCTCGATGCCAAAATCAACATCGACGCAAACGCCATGTACCGTCAGCCTAAGCTGAAAACTTTCCACGATCCGTCGCAAGACGATCCGCGCGAAGCGCACGCTGCCAAGTTCGAACTGAACTACGTAGCGCTGGAAGGCAACATCGGCTGCATGGTTAACGGCGCTGGTCTGGCCATGGGCACCATGGACATCGTTAACCTGCATGGCGGCAAGCCAGCCAACTTCCTCGACGTTGGCGGTGGTGCTACCAAAGAACGCGTTACCGAAGCGTTCAAAATCATCCTGTCCGACAGCAATGTCGCAGCAGTGCTGGTTAACATCTTCGGCGGCATCGTTCGTTGCGACATGATTGCCGAAGGCATCATCGGTGCAGTGAAAGAAGTCGGCGTGAAAATCCCGGTAGTTGTGCGCCTTGAAGGCAACAACGCTGATCTGGGCGCTAAAGTACTGGCAGAAAGCGGTTTGAACATCATCGCTGCTACCAGCTTGACCGACGCTGCTCAACAAGTTGTTAAAGCTGCGGAGGGCAAGTAATGAGCGTCCTGATCAATAAAGACACCAAAGTTATCTGCCAGGGCATCACTGGTTCGCAGGGCAGCTTCCACACCCAGCAAGCCATCGAATACGGCACCAAGATGGTCGGTGGCGTTACTCCGGGCAAAGGCGGCACCACTCACCTGGACCTGCCTGTTTTCAACACCGTGAAAGAAGCCGTAGAAGCAACTGGCGCAACCGCCAGCGTTATCTACGTACCGGCTCCTTTCTGCAAGGACTCGATCCTTGAAGCAGCGTTCGGCGGCATCAAGCTGATCGTGTGCATCACTGAAGGCATTCCTACCCTGGACATGCTGGACTGCAAAGTTAAGTGCGACGAACTGGGTGTTACCCTGATCGGCCCTAACTGCCCGGGCGTTATCACGCCAGGCGAATGCAAGATCGGCATCATGCCAGGTCACATTCACTTGCCAGGCAAAGTAGGCATCGTGTCGCGTTCCGGCACCCTGACTTACGAAGCTGTAAAGCAAACCACTGACGCCGGTTTCGGCCAGTCGACTTGCGTAGGCATCGGTGGTGACCCGATCCCTGGTTCCAACTTCATCGACATCCTGAAGCTGTTCCAGGAAGACCCGAAGACCGAAGCGATCGTTATGATCGGTGAGATCGGCGGTTCGGCTGAAGAAGAAGCGGCTGCCTACATCAAGGCAAACGTGACCAAGCCGGTTGTTTCCTACATCGCTGGTGTGACTGCCCCTCCAGGCAAGCGCATGGGCCACGCAGGCGCAATCATCTCTGGCGGCAAGGGTACTGCAGACGAGAAGTTTGCTGCCCTGGAAGACGCAGGCGTAAAAACCGTGCGTTCGCTGGCAGACATCGGCAAGGCTCTGTCCGAGCTGACTGGCTGGGCAATGAAGTAAGCCTCGCGCTTAACTGACTGCTCTACCAGGCAAAGGCCACCTTCGGGTGGCCTTTGTGCGTTTGGGGTCAAGCAAAACCCTTGTGGGAGCGGGCTTGCTCGCGATGCAGGCGCCGCGGTCATTCAGATAAATCGCGTCGTTACCATCGCGGGCAAGCCCGCTCCCACAACGTGCGGTTTTGAGCTATCCAGGGCAGGCAAAACCACACCAAAGCATTTTTCGATGTCGTCCAGGCGACAACTGCGTTCGTTCATCGGACAGTCCGCCCTCTAACAGTGCGCTGTAGGAAAAAACTCGGTAATCTTGCCAGCATTCCGCAGTTCTGCGTGTGCATCCCAAAAGGAAGCCACGCGCTAGAAGGGTTGGTCTTATACGGATCGACAGCATTTCCCACATCCGCACGGGAAATTCCCCTCTAAATCCCGATTCAGTAGTGTGGTATTTCCGTAATGAAAGTATTGAAAGGCCAGGACATCCTGGCACTTGGGTTTATGACTTTTGCCCTGTTCGTTGGGGCAGGCAACATCATTTTCCCGCCAATCGTTGGCCTGCAGGCCGGACCTAACGTCTGGATGGCTGCATTGGGCTTCCTGATCACCGCAGTCGGTCTGCCGGTAGTCACCGTTATTGCCCTGGCCAAGGTCGGTGGCGGCATGGACGCACTGAGCAGCCCGATCGGCAAGATCGCCGGGGGCTTGTTGGCAGCCGTGGCCTATCTGGCTGTTGGCCCGTTGTTCGCGACCCCGCGTACCGCCACCGTATCCTTTGAAGTCGGCCTGGCACCTTTGACCGGTGAAAGCCCACTGGCGCTGTTTCTGTACAGCTCGGTGTACTTCCTGATCGTGTTTTTCGTGTCGTTGTACCCGGGTCGCCTGCTGGACACGGTAGGGCGCTTCCTTGCTCCGTTGAAGATCATCGCCCTGGCCATTCTCGGCATTGCTGCCGTTGCCTTGCCTGCAGGTGATGTTGGCGTCGCGACCCCCGAGTACGTGGCCGCACCGTTCTCCCAGGGTTTTATCAATGGCTACTTGACCATGGATACCCTGGGTGCGCTGGTGTTCGGTATCGTGATCGTGAATGCCATCCGTTCCCGTGGTGTTGAATCACCCAAGCTGATTACCCGCTACGCCATCATTGCCGGCCTGATCGCCGGTGTCGGCCTGGCGCTGGTCTACATCAGCCTGTTCCGCCTGGGTGCGGGCAGCCATGAAGTGGCGACGGGTGCAACCAATGGTGCGGCGGTACTGCACGCCTATGTACAACACACCTTCGGTTCGCTGGGCAGCGGTTTCCTTGCCGTACTGATTGCACTGGCTTGCCTGGTAACGGCCGTTGGCCTGACCTGTGCCTGCGCTGAATACTTCAGTACTGTGCTGCCACTGTCTTACAAGACGCTGGTGATCATCCTTGCGCTGTTTTCGCTGGCCGTGTCGAACCTTGGCTTGACCCAGTTGATTGCGTTTTCCATCCCGTTGCTGACGGCGATCTACCCGCCTTGCATCGTGTTGGTGGCGCTGAGTTTCTGCAAAGGCCTGTGGAATGCCCAGAGCCGGATCGTTGGTCCGGTCATGCTGGTGTCGTTCTTCTTTGGCTCGATCGACGCGCTTAAAGGTGCTGGCCTGGGTGAGTGGATTCCGGCCCAATTGGCCAATATGCCATTTAGCGAGCAGGGCCTGGCGTGGCTGGTGCCTAGTCTTGTGACCCTGCTGGGCGCAGTAATCTGCGACCGTCTGCTGGGCAAACGAGTTGAAGCAATGGCGTAATTACCCGGTTCGCCAAAAGCGTTGCCGAGTCAATAAAAAAGCCCTGCATCTTAATGGATGCAGGGCTTTTTTAATGGGCGTGTGTTCAAGCATGCAAACACTAGCCATTAACGTTCAGATACAACAAAGCCCGCACTTGGCGGGCTTGGTTTTATATCGCAGAAAGTCGTGTTACTTGCTTTCTGTAGTTGCCGCAGGTGCAACCGGAGCAGTCTGGCCGGCTTCTTCAGCAGCGGCTTTATTGGACTCGGCTTGTGCTTTTGCAGCTTCGGCGTTCTCTTTGGCCGCGTCGTTTACTTTGTCTTGTGCTTCAGACATTTTTTCTTGCGCTTGCTCAGAATGCTGGGCAGCGTCCTGGGCTTTGTCTTCGGATTTTTTGTCGCAGGCAGCCAGGCCAAGCGAAGCAGCCAGCATCAAGGCAACAGCAAAAGTATTACGCATGGGGTGTTTCTCCTTATGAGTAGATCTACGGGGCGTTTGAGCATGGGCTGATGGCTTAAGTTCCATGCTCGAACACATATATAAGTAAAGCAGCGCGGGCGGAAACTATTGGTAAAAAACTTGAGCCACTGGTTCGGCCCTTGAAATTTGCATCATTGGCCCCAACTTTCATCACATCCCGCCGCTAACCCTTACGGGCGTGGCCACTGCCATCCAATCGGAGTTTGATAACAATGAGCGTGGAAACTCAAAAAGAAACCCTGGGCTTCCAGACCGAGGTCAAGCAACTGCTGCACCTCATGATCCATTCGCTGTACTCCAACAAGGAAATCTTCCTTCGCGAACTGATCTCGAACGCCTCTGATGCTGTCGACAAATTACGTTTTGAAGCACTGTCCAAGCCAGATCTGCTGGAGGGCGGTGCCGAGCTTAAAATCCGTGTGAGCTTCGACAAAGACGCCAACACCGTCACCCTCGAAGACAACGGTATCGGCATGAACCGCGATGACGTGATCACCCACCTGGGTACGATCGCCAAGTCCGGCACTGCCGACTTCATGAAAAACCTCACCGGCGACCAGAAAAAAGATTCGCATCTGATCGGTCAGTTCGGCGTGGGTTTCTACTCGGCCTTTATCGTTGCCGACAAGGTTGACGTGTACAGCCGCCGTGCCGGTACCCCGGCAAGCGAGGGCGTGCACTGGTCTTCGAAGGGCGAAGGCGAGTTTGAAGTGGCCACCGTCGAGAAGGCCGACCGCGGCACCAAAATCGTGCTGCACCTCAAGCCTGGCGAATCCGAATTCGCTGACGGCTGGCGCCTGCGCAACATCATCAAGAAGTACTCCGACCATATCGCCCTGCCTATCGAACTGCCTAAAGAGCAGACCGTTGCCGAAGGCGAAGAGGCGCCTGCACTGGAATGGGAAACCGTTAACCGTGCCAGTGCCCTGTGGACCCGTCCTCGTACTGAAGTAAAGGACGAGGAATATCAGGAGTTCTACAAGCACATTGCCCATGACTACGAGAACCCGCTGGCCTGGAGCCACAACAAGGTTGAGGGCAAGCTCGAATACAGCTCGCTGCTCTACGTTCCGGCCCGTGCACCGTTTGATCTGTACCAGCGTGAAGCGCCTAAAGGCCTGAAGCTGTATGTGCAGCGTGTCTTCGTGATGGATCAGGCCGAGTCGTTCCTGCCGCTGTACCTGCGCTTTATCAAGGGCGTGATCGACTCCAACGACCTGTCGCTGAACGTGTCGCGGGAAATCCTGCAAAAAGACCCGATCATCGACTCGATGAAGACGGCGCTGACCAAGCGTGTACTCGACATGCTGGAAAAACTGGCGAAGAACGAGCCTGAGAAATATCAGGGCTTCTGGAAAAACTTCGGCCAGGTGATGAAAGAAGGTCCGGCCGAAGATTTCGCCAACAAGGAAAAAATCGCCGGTCTGCTGCGTTTTGCTTCGACCCACGGCGACGACGGCGAACAGAATGTTTCCTTGACCGACTACCTGGCCCGCGCCAAGGAAGGTCAGGACAAGATTTACTACCTGACCGGCGAAACCTACGCGCAGGTTAAAAACAGCCCGCACCTCGAAGTCTTCAGCAAAAAAGGCATCGAAGTCCTGCTGCTGACCGACCGCATCGACGAGTGGCTGATGAGCTACCTCAGCGACTTCGACGGCAAGAGCTTTGTCGACGTGGCCCGTGGTGACCTCGATCTGGGCAATCTGGACTCGGAAGAGGACAAGAAAGCCGCAGAAGAAGTGGCCAAGGCCAAAGAAGGTCTGGTTGAGCGCATCAAGGCTGCCTTGGGTGAGAGCGTCAGCGAAGTGCGCGTGTCGCATCGTCTGACTGATTCCCCGGCGATTCTTGCCATTGGTGAGCAGGATCTGGGCATGCAAATGCGTCAGATCCTCGAAGCCAGCGGTCAGAAAGTGCCTGAGTCCAAGCCTATCTTCGAGTTCAACCCGGCTCACCCGCTGATCGAGAAACTCGATGCAGAGCAGAGTGAAGAGCGTTTTGGCGACCTGTCGCACATCCTCTTCGATCAGGCAGCCCTGGCAGCCGGTGACAGTTTGAAAGACCCTGCGGCCTATGTCCGTCGGCTAAACAAATTGTTAGTAGAGTTGTCGGTCTAACCTCGCTATAAAAACCCGCTTCGGCGGGTTTTTTTTGTTTCAAATTCAGGAGTTTTTGATGAAATCCATTTCGGTCAGCTCTGTGGCTTATCAAATCGACGGCCAACCTTACGAAGGCCGTTTGGCCTTTGATCCGAGCCGTGAAGACCCGTTGCCGGGTTTGCTGATGGCGCCCAACTGGATGGGCATCAGCGCAGGCGCCGAAGAGATTGCCAAGTCGGTGGCAGAACAGGGTTATGTGGTACTGATCGCCGATTTGTATGGCCAGGGCACCCGGCCCGGCAACGCCGACGAGGCCGGTGCGGCGATGATGCCGCTCAAGAATGACCGTGCCTTGCTGCGCAAGCGTATGTGGGCAGCGTATGACATGCTGAAAAATCAGGGCCTGGCCCAGGTCGACAGCAACAAGCTGGCAACCTTTGGTTTCTGTTTTGGCGGGTGCTGTTCACTGGAACTGGCACGCAGCGGTGCACCGTTGCAAGCTGCGGTGTCATTCCACGGCACGCTGGACACACCTAACCCGATCGATGCCCAGAGCATCAAGGGCTCGGTGCTGGTGTTGCACGGGGCGCTGGACCCATTGGTGCCAAGCGAGCAGTTACCGGCATTTGAAGCCGAAATGAACGCGGCGAGTGTGGACTGGCAGTTGACCAGCTATGGCGGCGCAGTACATTCGTTCACTGACCCCCACGCCAATGTGCCGGGCAAGATGATGTACGACGCCAAAACTGCGGGTCGGGCGTTCACCGCCATGCATAACTTGCTGGATGAAGTGTTTCGCGATTAATCGCAATCACGACAGTCTGTGGGAGCGGGCTTGCTCGCGATGCTGACGGCTCGGTCTGTCAGACAACACCGGGCGATGCTATCGCGAGCAGGCCCGCTCCCACAGTGGTCACGCCGAGCGTTCCATCACCTCGCTCACCGTCAAATCCCGCATCAACAACCCGTAGTTCAAGTCCACCTGTTCGGGGATCGGCAGGTACACCGTGTGGCCATCACCCGGCGCCACTTGGGTCGGCAAGCCTGCACTGTTAAGCAAACGTTCCAGATCAAAGTGATAGTTGCCGTGGGGTGTCATCAGCTCCAGATGATCGCCCAAAGCAAATCGGTTTTTCACTTTGACTTCGGCCAGGCCGTTGCGACGCTCACCGGTCAATTCGCCGACAAACTGCTGACGATGGGACAGCGAGCTGCCATGCAGGTAGTTCTGGTATTCATCGTGTACATGGCGGCGCAAGAACCCTTCGGTATAACCACGCTGGGCCAGTGACTCCAGATCGGTCATCAGGCTGCGATCAAATTCACGACCTGCCACTGCATCATCAATCGCCTTGCGATATACCTGAGTGGCGCGCGCGCAGTAAAAGTGCGACTTGGTGCGGCCTTCGATCTTCAGCGAATGCACACCCATCTCGGCCAGCCGTGCCACATGCTGCACGGCGCGCAGATCCTTGGAGTTCATGATGTAAGTGCCGTGCTCGTCCTCGAACGCGGTCATCGGTTCATCCGGGCGCTGGGATTCGTGCATCACGAATACTTCGTCAGTGGGTGCACCTACGCCCAGGGTAGGCTCAACCACATTGACGATATTGCCCAGCTCGTTTTCTGTACCCGGTCTGGCCTCGTACTTCCAGCGGCAGGCATTGGTGCAGCTGCCCTGGTTGGCATCTCGCTTGTTCATGTAGCCAGATAACAGGCAGCGCCCGGAGTAGGCCATGCATAGCGCGCCATGTACGAAAATCTCCAGCTCCATATCGGGTACTTGCTGACGGATTTCTTCGATCTCTTCCAGCGACAACTCCCGGGACAGGATGATGCGGCTCAGGCCTTGCTGGCGCCAGAATTCAACACTGGCCCAGTTCACGGTATTGGCCTGCACCGACAAATGAATCGGCACATGGGGGAAGTTTTTGCGCACCAGCATGATCAGCCCCGGGTCGGACATGATCAGCGCATCCGGTGCCATGGCAATCACCGGCTCCAGATCCTTGAGAAAGGTACGCAGCTTGGCGTTGTGCGGGGCGATATTGACCACCACGTAAAAACGCTTGCCCTGAGCCTGGGCTTCGGCGATGCCAATGGCCAGGTTGGTGTGGTCGAATTCGTTGTTGCGCACGCGCAAGCTGTAGCGTGGTTGGCCCGCATACACCGCGTCGGCGCCATACGCGAAGGCATAGCGCATATTTTTCAGGGTGCCGGCAGGGGCGAGGAGTTCGGGCGGAGCAAGGCGCATAGTCAGTTCGTTCGCAAAAAAGGCGCGATGGTAGTCGAGCCCTTGCTCCCGGCTATTGATCTGGATCTATGCTTTGCGCGGCCAGGTCAGCATCACAATGCCCGCGACCACAATCAGGCCGCCGATGATCTGGCCGCTGCTGAGCAACTGGTCAAGAATCAGCCAGCCAAACAGCAGGCTCGCCACCGGTTCGACGTTCATTACCGGTGCGTTGCGGGCCATGTTCAGCCGCGTCATGCAGATAAACAACAGGCAGAAGCCCAGCCCGTAAAGCGCAACCAGAAAGGCCAGGGCTGTCCAGCCGGTAGACGAGGAGGGCAGCGACACCCCGCCCGGCAGCACCCCGCTGACCCCGGCCAGGGCTGCCGCACAAAATACGATAAGCATGGTCAGCATGCTACGCACCGTACCGCGCAGGCTCGAGAGTTTGTGATCGGTGATCCATAGCGCACAGGCAAACACGCAAGCAGCAGCAAAGCCGAAGAGGATGCCTTCGAGCCACTGTGCCTCGGTACTGTGCTGGCTGGACAAACGCTCGGGCACGTCGAGGGCAAACACCAGGCCGCACATGATCAACCCCATCAGCAGTGCCGCCCGCAGGGTGGGTGCCGCACCGCCCAGGGCCCAGGTCAGCAGTACCAGCAGGATCGGCGCCATATTGCCGATCAACAATGCCAGGGCCACGGGGATACGGGCCACGGCTGAATAAATGCAGAAGCTTTGTGCTGCGATCAGCAATCCCAACAGCAATTGCCAACGCCAGTTGGCGGGGGTCAGGCGGGGGCGTTCACGCTGCCACAGCACCAGGCCGGTCAATACCAGCAAGGTCACGCCAGCACGACATAGAATCGCCAGCAGCAAACCGGTGTCGTGGTCGAAGGCAATCCGGGCGGCGATATGATTGCCCGCAAAAGCGCAGGCCAGCAGTACCAGAATCAATACTGCGATATGGCGGGGGAACAACGCAGGAGCAGACATAAGCAACCAGCCTCCTTGGCTGGAAATAGAGCCGCTTTAATATCCCTGTGGGAGCGGGCTTGCTCGCTCCCACAGGGGTAAGGCGGGGTTACAGCACCAGGTTTGGCAACCACAGCGAGATGGCCGGAACGTAGGTCACCAGCATCAGCACCATAAACAGTGCCAGGTAGAATGGCAGCAGTGCTTTAACGGTGTTTTCGATGGTGACCTTGCCCACGGCTGCACCCACGAACAGCACCGCGCCCACCGGCGGTGTGATCAGGCCGATGCCCAGGTTGACCAGCATGATCATGCCAAAATGTACCGGGTCGACACCGATACCGATGATCACCGGCAGCAGGATCGGGGTGAGGATCAGGATCAGCGGCGCCATGTCCATCACGGTGCCCAGCAACAACATGACGTTGATGCACATCAGGATCACGTAGCGGTTATCCGACAGGGTCAGGAACGCGGTGGTGATCTTCATCGGGATTTCCATCAGCGTCAGGATGTAACCGAAGCTGGCAGCAAAGCCGATCAGGATCATTACGATGGAAATGGTACGCACCGCCCGATGCATCAGCTTGGGCAGATCACGCCACTTGTAGTCGCGGTAAATGAACATGGTGACGAAGAACGACCACACCACCGCGACCGCCGCCGACTCGGTGGCAGTGAAGACGCCAGTGAGGATGCCGCCAAGGATGATGACCATGGCCATCAGGCCCCACATCGCTTCACCGGCGATTTTCAGCGCGGTGCGCAGCGGGATCACTTCACCCTTGGGGTAGTTGCGTCTGCGCGCAAAGATCATGCACAGGCCCATCATCACTGCGCTGAGCAACAACCCCGGCATGATCCCGGCCATAAACAGCGAAGCAATCGATACCGTGCCGCCCGCTGCCAGCGAGTACAGCACCGAGTTGTGGCTGGGCGGGGTGAGCAAAGCCTGTACCGAGCCGCTGACCGTTACCGCCGTGGAGAACTCACGGGGGTAACCGGCGCGCTCCATTTCCGGAATCAGTACCGAGCCCACGGAAGCGGTGTCGGCGACGGAAGAGCCGGAAATCGCGCCAAAGAAGGTCGAGGCGACGATATTGACCAGCGACAGGCCGCCGCGCACAAACCCTACCAGTACCCCGGCAAAGGCCACCAGCCGACGTGACATGCCGCCTTCGGCCATGATGGCACCGGCCAGGACAAAAAACGGGATGGCCAGCAGCGAGAACTTGTTAACCCCGCCAGCCACTTGAATCATCAGGGCATCGAACGGGATATCGATCCACCAGGCGCCGACCAGTGCCGACAGGCCCAGCGCGTAGGCGACCGGCATGCCGATAAGGATCAGGGCGATAAAACTGCCCAACAATACGAAAGCGTCCATTTATACGGCCTCTTCGCTGGCTTCTACAATGTCGAACCGCACGGCACGGCGGTGGCTTTGGTCACCCAGGAAGAGTTTTTCCAGGACGAAGATCAGGGTCACGATGCCGCCCAGCGGGATAGGCAAATAGGAGATGCCTACGCGCAAACCCGGCATTTCGCCAAGAAACTGGTTCCAGGTGGTCGCGCACAGTTTGAAGCCCTTGACCGTCATGAACAGGCAGACGATGACCATCAGGATTTGCACCAGCACCGCGGCCAGTTTGCGGACATGGGCCGGCATGCGCTCGACCGCCATCGCCACTGCCATATGGGCACCGGCACGGTAGCTGGCGGCAGCGCCAAAGAAGGTAAACACCACCATCAGCAGAATGGCGGTGGGCTCGGGCCAGCTGGAGCCGCTGCCCAGCACGTAGCGGGCAAAAATGCCCCAGGGGATGATCAAGGTCATGGTCAGCACCGACAAACCGGCGATCCCGATGCAGGCCCTGTACAGCAAGTCATTAAAGCGCAGTACGGTATTTTTCATGGGGCTCACCACTACGCGGCAAACGGGCTTGCGCCCGTTGCGGCGGCGTTATCGGACTGGCTTATTGGACGGCTTCGATGCGCGAGATCAGATCTTTGTAGTTGGCACCGTACTTGTCGCGAACCGGCTGGGTGGCGTCGTAGAAGGCTTTTTTCTGCTCCGGGGTGAGGGTGATGAATTCCACGCCTGCGGTCTTGAGCTTGGTTTCGCTCTCCGCGGATTTTTTGTCCCAGATCACTCGCTCTTCCATTTGCGCTTCACGGGCCAGTTTTTGCACCAGGGCTTGTTGCTCGGGGCTGAGTTTGGCCCAGGTGGTCTTGGCGATCACGATCGGCTCGGGGAGGATCAGGTGGTCGGTCCAGGTGAAGTACTTGGCGTTCTGGTAGTGGTTGTGCTCAAGGAAGGTCGGCGGGTTGTTCTCTGCGCCATCGATCACGCCGGTCTGCAGGGCGCTGAAAATCTCGCCGGTGGCCATGGCAATGCCATTGCCGCCCATGTCGTTGATGGTGTCGATAAATACCGGGTTGCCTTGTACGCGGATTTTCATGCCTTTGAGGTCGGCAATCTCACGTACCGGTTTTTTTGTGTACAGGTTGCGTGTGCCGCCGTCCATCCAGGCCAGCGCGACCATATTGAAGTCGGAGTTGGTGATTTTATCCAGCATCTCCTGGCCGATTTCGCCGTCGATGATCTTGCGCATATGGGCTTGGTCGCGGAACACGAACGGCAGGTTGAAGGCATTGGTTTCCGGTACTACCGGACCAAGGATGCCGAGGCTGACCCGGGTCATCTGCACCGCGCCGGACTGCAATTGTTCGACTACTTCTTTCTCTGAACCCAGTACGCCACCAGCAAACATCTTGAAAGAAATATCGCCGTTGCTCTGTTCCTGAAGCTTTTTGCCCATTTCCTGTTCGGCCAGCACCGGCGGATAGCCAGTGGGATGAACCTCGGCGAACTTGATCTTGATTTCGGCCTGGGCCACGCCTGAGAGGCAGAAGGCCAGGGGGAGAGCAGCAATCAGCAGGGTGCGTTTGAAATCCATGGGTCACTCCAAATATTGTTTTTGTTATTTCAAGGTGTTGGATCGGTTGTCAGTTATTCAGTAGTGGCTCCGGCAAGCCCTTGACCCCGGGGCGGAGGGCAAACACGCCTCCTGCCAACGGCTGGTCGGCGAGATCGCCTGCAGGGCGGATCGAGGTCACAAACAGGGTGTCCAGATCAGCGCCGCCAAAAGCGCACATCGCCGGTTTTTTCACGGGTACGGTCAGGGAGCGGTCGAGCTTGCCTTGCGGGGTAAAGCGATGGATCAGCCCGGCATCGTTGCCGCAAATCCAGTAGCAGCCCTCGGCATCCACGGCGGCGCCATCGGGGCGACCCGGGTGCTCGCTCATGTCCACAAACAGGCGACGGTTGTGAGGGGTACCCGTGTCGGTGTCGTAGTCAAAAGCCCAGATTTTTTGCACGTCCGGGTGTGAGTCCGACAGGTATAAGGTTTTGCCATCGGGGCTGAACGCCAGGCCGTTGGGCACGATCAAGCCCTGCAGTTGCGCAGTGAGCGGCTCGGTCTGGCCTGCGTTGTAGCGGTACATGGCGCCCACCGGGGCGCCGGCGGCCATGTTCATCACCATGGTGCCCGCCCAGAAGCGGCCCTGGCGGTCGCAGCGGCCATCGTTGAAGCGCATGCCTGGCAGGGCGTGGGTCACGCTGGCCAGCAAACGACTGTCGAGGCTGCCATCGGCGTGAGGGGTGATAGCGAACAGACCGTTTTCCATCGCGGCGATCCAACTGCCATGACCTGTCTGAGCAATGCAGGCGAGCATTTGCGAGGCTTGCCAACTGTGCTCTTTACCATCGGCGGGGCTCCAGCGATGCAAGCGTTTTGCCGGGATATCCACCCAGTAAAGTGCCTGCTCCGCGATGCTCCAGACCGGGCTTTCGCCGGTGGCATTACGTGCATCGAGAATCAGTTCAGCTGTCATGATGCCTCGACCTCTGTGATCTTGTTTTGGTGGCAGGGGCGTATTTATTCGTCGCCAAACGGGCCGGCAGCCACGAAGGCACCGCCCTGGTAAACCATGCTCGGGTCATTGGCCGCAGGCATCGGCTGAGCTTCGATCTTGTCGCGAAACACTTCAGAGGTGTCCCTGGGCTCAAAACCCAGGTGGGCGGCATAGCGGTTGTCCCACCACACATTGAGGTTGTTGGAGGCGCCATAGACCACGGTGTGGCCGACATCCGGCGTGTACAGCGAGCGCTCGAGCAGCTGTGTAAGGTCAGCAAAGCTCAGCCAGGTGCTCATCATCCGGCGGTTTTGCGGCTCGGGGAACGAGGAACCGATGCGGATGCTGACGGTTTCGATGCCATAACGATCGAAGTAGAAGGTGGCCATGTCTTCGCCATAAGACTTGGACAGCCCGTAGTAACTGTCAGGCCGGCGCGGGGAGTGGGCATCCAGGGTCTGGTCCTGTTTGTAGAACCCGATGACATGGTTGGAACTGGCGAAAATCACCCGTTTGACGCCATGCCGGCGTGCCGCTTCGTAGATATGGAAAATGCCGCTGATATTGGGGCCGAGGATCTCTTCGAGCGGGCGCTCCACCGAGACACCGCCAAAGTGCAGGATGGCGTCTACCCCTTCAACCAGCTGGTGGACGGCCTGTTTGTCGGCAAGGTCGCAGATGAGCACTTCCTCGCGGCTGTCGGCAGCGGGAGCCATTGCGGCGATATTTGAAAGTCGCAGCACCCTGGCGTAGGGCTTGAGGGTTTCGCGTAGCACCTTCCCCAGACCGCCAGCAGCACCGGTGAGGAGAAGGCGATTGAAGGGGGTTTGGACAGTGTGTGTGGTTGTCATCAAAGGGCCCTGTCGTACTTGTTATTGTCAGTTGTCGTATGACTTGGGTTGGATTATTCACAGTCATTGCGGTGGTTGTCAATGCACAAGTGATCTGGATTATTCACCAAAAGCACCCTCTCCCAAAGGGAGAGGGGACTAAAGGCAAAAGCAGTTCTGCGTAACACCACACATCAGCCCCCTCTCCCTTTGGGAGAGGGCAGGGGTGAGGGTCGCAAGCGCCCCCCGATGGCACAGACATGACTTACAGCAACGACAACGGATAGCTGATAAAGATGCGGTTTTCGTCGAATTCGTGGGTGCTGTAGTCGCGCCGGATACTCGCATTGCGCCAGCGCAGGTTAAGGTCCTTGAACGTACCGGCCTGTACGGTGTAAGCCAGTTCCGATTCGCGGCCCCATTCCTTGCCATCGGTGATGCTGCCGGTGTGGATGTTATCGCCACTGATATAGCGGTTCATCATGGTCAGGCCGGGGACGCCGAGCACCGCGAAATCCAGGTCATGACGCACTTGCCAGGAGCGCTCCTTGGCCAGGTCATAGCTGGAGTTGTAGCTGTCGTTGGCCAGGGTTCCGCCGCTGGTGCCATTGACCCTGAACCAGCCATCGTCGCCACTGATTTTCTGCAGGCCCACATACAGAGTGTTGCCCTTGTATTTGGCCGACAGCAGGGCGTAGGCGGTTCTATTGTCCAGGTCCCCCGCCAGTTTGTTACCGTCTTCCTTGCCCCAGAAATAACCGAGGTTTGCGCCCAGCGTCACATCGCCAACAGGTTGGCTGTGCAACACGTTTAAAAATTGCTGCTGGTAGATGTCTTCCAGCTGGGCATACCACAGGCCGACCTGGGTACGCTTTTCATTGAAGCTGTAATCACCGCCGGCAAAGTTGAAGCGATCGGAGGTAAAGGCACCTTTGCCGTTGAGCGACATGTCTTCCATGCTTGCGTCGTTACGCGGGCTGTTGGCGCGGAACTGGCCACCGTAGAGGTTCAGCCCGGCGATTTCTTTTGAAGTGATCTGGCCGCCACGGAAGGTTTGCGGCAAGGAGCGGCCATCGTCCGAGCGCAGGATCGGCAGCACCGGCATCCACTCGCCGATTTTCAGTTCCGTATTGGAGATTTTGGCCTTGGCCGCAACACCCAAACGACCAAAGTTATCGGCGGGCTCACCATCGCTGTGGGTCGGTAACAGTTGAGTACCGACCGTGCCCTTGCCGCCGTCGAGTTTTTGCGAGTAAAGCCCCAGTACATCCACTCCGAAACCGACAGTGCCCTGGGTAAAGCCGGACTTGACGTCGAGAATGAAGTTTTGCGTCCACTCTTCGGCCTTGCTTTGCGGGTAGTCAGGGTTGGTATAGTTGCGGTTGATGTAGGCGTTGCGCAGGTTCAATGTAGCCTTGGTGTCATCGATAAAGCCTTCGGCCATACCGCTGACGGGCAGCGCCAGACCCATGCTGCCAAGGCCCAGCAACACCAGCGAGCGGGTACCACGGGAGGTTCTTGAGCAAGTGAACAGGGAGGGGGCACAGGTAGGTGTGATCATCCGTAGAGCTCCTGAGTATTATTATTTTTGTTATCTGTCGTCGTACAACCAGGCAGATTATTTACAGAGTGTCTAGGGAGTTGTCAATGTCAGCGGCTACACTGCGTGCACCAGATTCCTACTCGCATCACTGACATGGATGGCTCATGAACGAAACAAGTCTGCAACGTAAAACCCTGCTCCTGTTGCTGGCCTTGGTCACAATTGCATTCATCTGGATTTTATTGCCGTTTTATGGCGCGATTTTTTGGGCTGTTGCCCTGGGGATTCTGTTTGCACCCCTGCAACGCAAGCTGCTACTCAAGCTAAAAGGCCGACGCAACCTGGCAACTTTTACCACGCTGGGGGCCTGTACGGTGATCGCGATCATTCCGGTCATCATCACCACGACCTTGCTGGTGCAGGAAGTGGCAACGCTCTACAAGGATGTTGAAAGCGGCAGAATCAACGTCGCCAGCTATGTCATGCAGTTCAAGGATATCCTGCCGGCCACCGCCCAGGACTGGCTTGACCGTTTCGGCATGGGCAATATCGACGGGCTGAGCGAGAAAGTATCCAAGGGTGCACTCGAAGGCAGCCAGTTTTTTGCCACCCAGGTGTTCAGCTTTGGTCAGAGCACCTTTGATCTGGTGGTGAGCTTTTTCATCATGTTGTACCTGCTGTACTTCTTTATTCGTGATGGCCAGCAAATGGTGCGCACCATCCGCAACGCGGTACCGCTTGCCGAACAGCAAAAACGCCTGTTGCAGCTCAAATTGCGCCGTGTGGTCCGGGCCTCGGTCAAGGGCAACCTGGCGGTGGCCATTACCCAGGGGGCATTGGGCGGGGTGATTTTCTGGGTACTGGGCATTCACAGCGCGCTGTTCTGGGCGGTGCTGATGATGTTCCTGTCGCTGTTGCCCGCCGTGGGTGCCGGCATCGTCTGGGCACCGGTCGCGGTTTACTTCGTAGTGACCGGCTCGGTCTGGCAGGGTGTGGTGCTGGCGCTGTATGGGGTCTTTGTGATCGGCATGGTGGACAACGTGCTGCGCCCCATCCTGGTGGGCAAGGACACGAAAATGCCGGACTTCCTGATTTTGATCTCGACCCTGGGCGGCATGGCGATCTTCGGCCTCAATGGCTTTGTGATCGGGCCATTGATTGCCGCCCTGTTCCTGTCCAGCTGGGGCCTGTTCAGTGGCACCCGGCGCAAGGTGCGGTTGCCAGCCGATATCCCGTCCGGCGATTAACGGAAGCTGTAGGAAACCCCCACGTAGGCGCCCCTGCCTTCACCGGGGGTGGAGCGCGCGGCGTCCAGTCCCTTGTCGTCATACCCTGGCGTAACCGTAGCGGCATAGCGCTCGCCGCTCAGGTTGCGCAGGTCGAGCCAGGCTTGCCAGTCCTGCTTGGGGGCGTTGTAGCCCAGGGTTGCGCCCCAAAGCATATAGGACGAGGTATAATACGAGTTGGCGTAATCCACCGCCATGCGTGAGGCAACCTGGGTGTTCACCCCGGCATAGAAGCCCTGCGGATGGTCATAGCGTACTTCGGCCTGGTAGTAGTGTTGCGGGATCCCCGGCAACTTGTTGTCGCCAAAGCGCTCGTCGTCACGGTAATGGAAGTCGCTGAAGGTGTAGGCCTGGCGCAGGGATACCTTGCCCACTGCTTGTCTTTCCCACAGCAGGCTGTTGAGTCCTGCTTCGATGCCTTGGTGCACGGTGGGGCTGGCGTTGGACTCGCCGACAATCGGGCTTTGGGTGAGAGTGGCGGCCTGGGTTTCGACGCTCAGCAGTTCATGGCGCACGGCCGAGTAATACCAGGCCAGATCCCACTGTCCGAGCCACGAATCGCCACGGGTGCCCAGTTCCAGAGTAGTAGCAGTTTGATTGTCCAGCGACACGGGGGTGCTCTGGCGACCGGTAGCCGGGCCACTGTTGACCGGGAAGGTAAACGGCGAGCCCCAGATCATCGACCACGGGTGCGGCGGCTCAACCGAACGGCTCAGGTTGGCGTACACCTGCAGGTTCGGATTGAACTCGTAACGCAGGCCAACACGGGGCGCGTAGTCCCAGTCATGCTGGCTGACCTTGCCACCGCTGTCGGGGTAGCTCACGTCGCTCTCGCGGCGGGTGTAGATCAGCGCCATGCCGGTGGTCAGCCACAGGTCGGGGATTAGTTCCAGATCATTGCTGGCGTGCAGCACGGTGTCGGAACCCTGGTAACTGAAGTCGCGAATCTTGGTGCCCGGGGCATAGCCTGCAGTGTTGCCCACAGGGATACGCACATATTCCGATGCACCACTGTTGGGCAAATGCTTGGTGTTGCGCAGGCCCACGGTGGTGTTGCTTTCGAGGCCGAACAGGGTGTCGCGGCGCTTGTAGTTGAGCGTGCCGCTGACATCGGTATAGGCAACTTTCAAACGGTTAGGGCCTTCTCGCAGATCCATCGGGTAGTCGTGATAGACCAGGCCCACTTCCAGCTGCGAATCGTCATCCAGGTACATCGTGGTCTTGTTGCCCAGCCAGGTACTGCCGGGTTGCGGGCGGCTGTAGTCCCCTGCCACATAGGCCGGGTTGGCTGCGCGAGGGTGATGCTTGATATTGTCTTTGGTCACGCGCCCGGCCAGTTCGTTATCGGTTTCGCGATAGCGCAGGTAGAAGCGGGTTTCCAGTTGTGGACTGAAGCGATAACCGACATTGGCTGCGATGCCTTTGCTGCTGCCAGCGGTATGGTGTTGATAGCCGTCGGTGTCTGAGTCGGTCAGGGCGACATAGTAGTCCAGATCCCCCAGAACCTGCCCGGAGCTGATCTGGCGTTTCTGATAGCCATAGCTGCCCGTTTCGTAACGCACCTGCAATGGCGCGGCGTCGTAGCCGGTGTGGGTGACGTAGTTGATCGAGCCGCCCAGGGCCAGCGAGCCGGTGTCGAAGCCATTGGCGCCGCGCAGCACTTCGGCGCGGCTCAACCATAGCGGTTCGAACAGTTCGTAGGGCGTACCGCCGGGGCCGGTCAGGGGCAGGCCGTCGAACATCACGTACAGCCCCGATCCGTGGGCGCTGGGGGCGCGGTTGATGCCCGAGCCGCGCACCGAGACCTTGGCCCCGTCATTGCCCGCCGATTGCGCGTATACCCCTGGCTGGTAGGCCAGCACATCGGCATTGCTGGCGGTGCGACCGTTTTCGACGCGGGCCATATCGATCAGGTTGCTGGCGCCGGGCACTTCATTGAGTGCGTTCTGGGCGGCTTCCAGTTCGCTGCTTTCTTCGCTGCGTACCTGCACCTCATCCAGTTCCAGGGCACTGCCGTAGGCGGGGGTGGCACTGAGGAGTGCCAAAGGTAAAAGCGAGGAGAACACGGATCGCATTAATGGAGCTTCCAGATCGATGGGCGGGCGGCGCGCCAGCCTATACAAGCCCGGAATCACTCGCAACTGTCACGGTTGCAATCCAGTTGTGGGAGCGAGCCTGCTCGCGAAGCTGCAAGCTCACGCTTTTTCGGGATTTATCGCACAGGTTTGGCAATTGCTGGAGGTCTGATGCGGGGCCTATAGTGGGTGCTCGCCGATAAGGCGACCGGGTTTGGCGATCCGCAGTAACTTTAAATAAGTACATAATTGCTATTTACGGTTGAGCGTGTAATTTGCTCGAAATGTTTTATGGCAGTTGTACGTGGGAGATCTTCGGGTCTGCCGGGTTTTCTTAAAGTTACCGGTTCGCCAACCCACGTACAGCGGCCACCTTTTTTGTTTGGCGACAAAAATGGATGGCTAAATCCAACTTTAAGAGACTTTCTTATGACGAATTCACCGTATATCCCGTTAACAGCCATCGACTGCACCATCCCCGCGTTATTGATCGATCGTAGCGCTCCCCTCGATGTGCTCCATGCCAACGCAGTCGCCCGCGTTCTGGCTGTAACTCAACTGATGGAATCGTTCTCCAGCCGCGAAGTGCAGCAGGCCGATTCGGTTGATCTCAAACATCTGGCCACGGTTTCGGCGCAATTGCTGCGCGATGGTTGTGATCTGCTCGATGTGCTGGGCTGGCGCTTGCGGCCCGCTTGATCGTGTTTGTTTAACTGATACGTTGAGTACATATCCGGCATTTGTGTCTAACTGAAATAGTGGTTTCGCCCTTACGGCGAGTCCCTTTTTGAAGGACCAAAAAGGAACCAAAAAGTCCTCGCCCCATCGTACGGCCT